>NZ_VBVZ01000026.1 GCF_005863185.1 Pseudomonas edaphica | reverse complement strand
CCTTCACGGCGACCACGACGGTCCAGGCCGGAAACGCGGGCCAGGGCACGGTCGCCGTCGAATACCAGGCGCATTTGCGCCGGGCTCATGAACAGGTCGTCGCTGCCGTCATCCGGGATCAGGAAGCCGAAGCCATCCCGATGGCCGGCGATGCGGCCCAGGATCAAGTCGAGCTTATCCACAGGCGCATAGGTGCCACGACGGGTGTAGATCAGTTGAGCATCGCGCTCCATGGCACGCAAACGGCGGCGCAGGGCTTCGAGCTGGTCTTCGGTGGTCAGACCGAACTCTTCAACCAACTGCTCGCGGCTAGCAGGCGAACCACGATCGGCGAGATGCGCCAGGATCAGTTCGCGGCTAGGAATAGGGTTTTCATATTTTTCCGCTTCACGAGCGGCCTCGGGATCGAGGGACTGCCAATCGGCCATTAGAGAGTTTTCACCTTGTCTATATGCGGGTTAGTTTGGCATACGCGTATTGAAACGGGAAATTTCAGGTGTCAACAAGCGTTTAAAAGGCCTTTGCAGCCCTCGGAAAGCGCCTTGAATGACCACTGGCGAAATTTTCCGGGCTTTTTTCATCGCAGGGCTTTACAGCTCAAAATCGCCTCCGTATAGTGCGCGCCATCGACGACGGCAACGTTGTTGATGCTGCCCAGGTGGTGAAATTGGTAGACACGCCAGCTTCAGGTGCTGGTGATCGCAAGGTCGTGGAAGTTCGAGTCTTCTCCTGGGCACCAAATTCAGATTAAACCCGCGAAAGCGGGTTTTTTCGTTTCAGGCCTCTGATTTTTAACAAGAATATTGAATTATATTTTTGATATCAGGGGTTTACAGATTAAAAAGCGCTCCGTATAGTTCGCTCCATCAACAGCGCAAGCGTTGTTGATAATGCCCAGGTGGTGAAATTGGTAGACACGCCAGCTTCAGGTGCTGGTGATCGCAAGGTCGTGGAAGTTCGAGTCTTCTCCTGGGCACCAAATTCAGATCAAACCCGCGAAAGCGGGTTTTTTCGTTTCCGGGGTTTGAAAACTTCCCCAAGGATTCTCCCCTCATCCGCACTTGAGAAGTTTTATCGTTTATCCTTGCAATGATTTGTTGCATACAAGCGAGGAACACTTCGGATGATGATCCGCGATAACCGTCTCAAGACATCCCTTCTGCGTGGCCTGACCCTCACCCTGCTTGGCTTGACGCTGCTCTCGCCCACCGCCTACTCCGCCGACAAGGTGTCCCTGACCCTGTACAACGGCCAGCACAAAGAAGTCGGCGATGAACTCGCCAAGGCCTTCGAAGCCAAGACCGGCATTCACGTCAACGTGCGCAAAGGCAGCAGCAACCAGCTCGCCAGCCAGGTCGTGGAAGAAGGCGAGCGCTCCCCTGCCGATGTGATCTACACAGAAGAATCGCCGCCGCTGAACAAACTCGGCGAGCAAGGCCTGCTGGCCAAGATTGATGCGAGCACGCTGGACGTATTGCCCAAGGATTACGTCGGCAGCAACGGTGACTGGATGGGCGTGACCGCTCGTACCCGCGTCGTGGCCTTTAACCCCAAACTGATCGCCGAAAAAGACCTGCCCAAATCGGTACTCGATTTCGCTGGCCCCGAGTGGCAAGGCAAAGTCGGCTTCGTGCCCACCAGTGGCGCATTTCAGGAGCAGGCCGTGGCGATTATCAAGCTGCACGGTCGCGAAGCTGCTGAAGAATGGCTGACCGGCCTGCGCGCCTTCGGCAAGGTGTACAGCAACAATATGGTCGCGCTCAAGGCCGTGGAAAACGGCGAAGTGGCCACCGTGCTGGTGAACAACTACTACTGGTTCGCCCTGAAGAAAGAAAAAACCAACCTGGATTCTCAGCTGCATTACTTCACCGATGGCGATGTGGGCGGCCTGATCACCGTGTCCTCGGCGGCGGCGCTCAAATCCAGCAAGCACCCCAAAGAAGCCCAGCAACTCCTGGCATTCATGGCCAGTGAAGAAGGCCAGCGCGTCATCACCAATACCTCGGCCGAATACCCGCTACGCAAGGGCATGCAATCCAATCGCGGCCTCAAGCCGTTCAGCGAGCTGCAACCGCCGAAAGTCACCCCGGCAGACCTTGGCAACGCCGAAGAAGCCCTGGACCTGGAACGTGACGTTGGCTTGAACTGATGAACCCATCGCTACCCGCCGGGGTGTTCACCCCCCGGCGCAAACGCCCGTCGATCTGGCTGTTGTTACCCGTGCTGTTTCTGGTTAGCCTGAGCCTGCTGCCGCTGGTATATGTCGGGACCAAGGCCTGGCAGGCCGGCTGGGCGGAGGCGGTGCACCTGCTGTGGCGGCCGTATGTGTTCGGGCTGTTGCGCAACACCTTGGCTTTGATGGTTGGGGTGACGGTGGCTTGCGGCGTGATCGGCCTGTCACTGGCGTGGCTACTGGAGCGCAGCAACCTGCCGGGGCGACGCATCTGGGGAGTAATCCTGTGCCTGCCGTTTGCGGTACCGGCCTTTGTCAGCAGCTTTACCTGGGTCTCGCTGAGCGCCAACTTCGAAGGGCTTGGCGGGGCAATACTGGTGATGACCCTGTCCAAGTACCCACTGGTGTTTCTGCCGGTGGCGGCGACATTGCGCAATCTTGATCCATCCCTTGAAGAGTCGGCCCGCACGCTGGGACTGAATCGCTGGGGCGTTTTTTTCCGAATTACACTGCCGTTGCTCTGGCCCTCGCTGCTGGCCGGAGCCCTGCTGATCGCGCTGCATATGCTGGTGGAATTCGGCGCGCTGTCGATCATCGGCCTGCAAACCTTTACCACCGCGATCTACCAACAGTTCGAACTGGAATTCAGCAACGCCAATGCCGCGATGCTCTCGGCGGTGCTGCTGGTGATGTGCCTGACACTGCTGTGGCTGGAGCTGCGGGTGCGCGGCAAAGGCCGGCATGTGCGCATCGGCCAGGGCGCGGCGCGGCATGCTGAACAGGTCAAGCTGGGCAAATGGTCGACCGTGGGCCAGCTGTACTGCCTGGCGCTGGCGATCATTGGCAGCGGCATTCCGCTGGGGATGCTCGCTTATTGGCTGGCAGTGGGCTCATCGGCGGCATTCCCGGTGGCCGAGATTGGTGAGGCACTGCTGTCCTCTCTGGCACTGTCGTTGGGCGGCGCTGCGCTTTGCCTGGTATTAGCTGTACCGGTGGGGCTGCTGGTGGTGCGCTACAAAGGCCAGTTGGCGATTTGGGCTGAGCGCCTGCCTTATCTGCTGCATGCCCTGCCAGGGTTGGTGATTGCGCTGACACTGGTGTATTTCGCCCTGCACTATGTGCCGGCGCTGTATCAGACCTCGGCGCTGCTGCTGATTGCTTATGCGCTGTTGTTTTTGCCGCTCGCTCAGGCGCCGATTCGAACCGCACTGAACAAAGCTGCGCCGCAATTGGAAGAGGCGGCACGCACGCTGGGCTCCTCGTCGTTCAGCGCGTTTTGCCGGGTGACCTTGCCGATTATTTTCCCGGCCTTGGGGGCGGCGTTCGCGTTGGTGTTTCTGGATGCGATGAAGGAGCTGACGGCGACTTTGCTCCTCAGCCCAACGGGGCTGAATACCCTGGCGACTGCCGTGTGGGCGCATACCTCGAATGTTGAGTTTGCGGCGGCGGCGCCGTATGCGGCGCTGTTGATTCTGGTGTCGGGGTTGCCGGTGTATCTGCTGACGACGCGGATGTATTTGAGCCGCTGAGACCGCTATCGCAGGCAAGCCAGCTCCCACATTCGATTGCATTCCAACGCTGGAACTCGGTCAAATGTGGGAGCTGGCTTGCCTGCGATGAGGCCGGCGCAGACGACGCTAAGCCCGAAACTGCCCCAAACTCGCCTTCAACTGCGCTGCCAACCCATCCAGCACCTTGCCACTGGCCGTCGTCTCCACCACCGCCTGCGCGGCCCGCTCGGCCTGGGCGTGGATCACCTCGACCCGGCCACGCACCGCATGCGCGCCCTGGGCCTGGTGCTCGGCCGCACGCGTCGCCAGGCCAATCGCCGCATGCACTTGCTCCACCGAAGCCTGCACCGACTGTTGCAAGCGCACACTGTCGCGCAGCACCAACAACCCTTCATTCGCCTGGCGCCCGGCCTTGCCGATGGTTTCCACCGCTTCCCGTGCGCCCTGCTGCAACGCCACGATATGCGCCTGGATATCCCCAATCCCCAGTGGAGCTTTGGGTTTTACTCGCCAGCGCCCGCACTTCGTCCGCCACCACCGCAAAACCTCGCCCGGTCTCACCGGCACGCGCCGCTTCAATCGCCGCATTCAGGGCCAGCAGGTTGGTCTGCTCGGCAATCCCGTGAATCACCGTCAACACCACTTCGATCTGCTCGCTTTGCTGCGCCAACCGCTCGATCACCTGGGAACCGGCCTGCACTTGCCCCGCCAGCGCTTCGATCAGGCTGCCGACCTCAGCCGAGGTCCGTGAGTTTTCGTCCGTGGCCTGGCGAATACCCACCACCTGCTGCAACGCTGCCTGCATTGCATGGCTTTCGGCCTGGGCCTCATCGGCCATTTGCGACAGAGCGCGCAAGCTTTCGGCAACTTCGTCGCGCTGCAAACCGGCCGCCTTGTCAGCCCCGGCATTGCGCAAGGTCATGGCGCCGATTTCGACGCCGGTGCGCTGTGCCACATCGCCGGCCTCACGCACGATTGGCTGCAACTTATCCACAAAGCGATTGACCGCCGAGGCCATGTCGCCGATTTCGTCCTTGCTGTTGATCTGCACACGCTTGGTGAGGTCGCCCTCGCCCGCCGCCAGGTCGTCCATAGCGGCAATCAACAACTTCAGCCGATTGACCACACGGCGCCCCAGCACGATGGCGATCAGCAGTAATACGCCAAACCCGACAATGGCGAGCCCCAGGCCGATGCGCCAGCGCAACGCTCCCGCAGCGTCCTGTACGGCGCCGCTGGTGTTGGCGGTCATCTGGGTGGCAGTGGCTTGCGCCGATTGCAGGCGCGCGCCCATGGCCGCTGCGCTGTCGGCGGCGGCGCCTTTGAGGCTGTCACCGACCAACTGATCACTGCTCGCGATCAGTGCGGCAAAACGCTTGTCCAGCGCCGCCAGGTCGGCCTCTACGGCTTTGGTCGAGACGCCCATGCGGACTTTGCCGATCTCCGTGCCGTTGGGGCTGATGGACGCCTCGACGTAGAACACCGAAGGGTCGTTTTTAGCCGCATCCAGGACCTTATCCAAGGCTCGGTCGCCCTTGCCCTTGTCGAGCAGTGCCTGGTTGATCGGGTTTTCGCGATTGAGGTAACGGGTCAGGTGCTCGCCAGCGGCGTCGTCATACACCACGAACAACACGTTGGGATTACGCTGGGCGCGCCGGGCGAACTCCGACAATGTCGGCACGTCGCTGTCCCACATGGCGCGGGGCGCCACCGACGCCAGCAGTTGGGCCATGTCATTGGCCGAGTCCTGCAGGTCTTTTTCCAGGGTCGCACGCAGTTGCTTCTGCTCCTCTTGCAGGCGCGTGGAAAGCCCTGCGGTCAGGCGCTGGCGCGTGCTCGAAGACAAGCTGTCCAGGCTCGAGGTGACTTCCTTGCCGGCTTGCGCCAGCTCGCCAGACAGTTTCTGGCTGTCGGCACCCAGGCGGCTGCTTAAATCCGCTTCCAACGCCGTCACGGTGCTTCGCGTCAGGGCAACGGCCACCAGCACTTGCACCAAAAGAGCGATACCTAGGGTAACGAACACCGGCCGCAACAGCCGGCTTTGTAACAATGAGAGAACGGCAGACACGGTAAATCCCTCCACCACGGGTGCCATTAATTTGATAGCACCGCGAAAGAAAGAACCGTAGCAAGGGTCGTGCCGATTGCCAGCCGGCCACAAAAAAGGGCTCCCGAAGGAGCCCTTTGCTTTTTACATCAACAGCTTATTAAGCGAACGGGTGACGCAGAACGATGGTCTCGTTGCGGTCCGGGCCTGTCGAAATAATGTCGATCGGCGCGCCGATCAGCTCTTCAACACGCTTGATGTAGGCACGAGCATTGGCCGGCAGTTCTTCCAGGGTTTTGGCGCCCACGGTCGATTCGGTCCAGCCCGGCACTTCTTCGTACACAGGCTGCAGGCCTACGTAGCTGTCAGCGTCGGTCGGTGCAACATCCTTGCCTTCGGCATCTTTGTAGCCGATGCAGATGTTGATGGTTTCCAGGCCGTCGAGAACGTCCAGCTTGGTCAGGCAGATGCCCGAGATGCTGTTCACATCGATAGCGCGGCGCAGGATAACGGCGTCGAACCAGCCGCAACGACGGGCGCGGCCAGTGGTAGCACCGAACTCGTGACCTTGCTTGGCCAGGTGCGCGCCGACTGCGTCGAACAGCTCAGTCGGGAACGGGCCCGAACCCACGCGCGTGGTGTAAGCCTTGGTGATGCCCAGGATGTAGTCCAGAAACATCGGGCCAACGCCCGAACCGGTCGCAACGCCACCCGCGGTGGTGTTGGAGCTGGTCACGTACGGATAGGTGCCGTGATCGATGTCCAGCAACGAACCCTGGGCGCCTTCGAACATGATGTCTTTGCCGGCGCGACGCAGGTCGTGCAGCTCGGCGGTCACGTCCAGCATCAGCGGCTTGAGCAGCTCAGCGTATTCCTTGCACTCAGCCAGAGTCTTTTCGAACTCGATGGCCGGCTCTTTGTAGTAACCCACCAGCATGAAGTTGTGGTAATCCACCAGCTCACGCAGCTTGTCTTCAAAGCGCGGCATGTTGAGCAGGTCGCCCACACGCAGGCCACGACGTGCAACCTTGTCTTCGTAAGCCGGGCCAATGCCGCGACCGGTGGTGCCGATCTTCAGCTCGCCACGCGCCTTTTCACGGGCCTGGTCCAGCGCAACGTGGAAGGACAGGATCAGCGGGCAGGACGGGCTGATACGCAGGCGCTCGCGCACCGGTACGCCTTTCTCTTCCAGCTTGGTGATCTCACGCAGCAGGGCGTCAGGTGCAACCACAACACCGTTGCCGATCAGGCACTGCACGCCTTCGCGCAGCACGCCCGACGGGATCAGGTGCAAAACGGTTTTTTCGCCATCGATGACCAGGGTGTGGCCAGCGTTGTGGCCACCTTGGTAGCGCACTACGGCGGCAGCATGTTCGGTCAGCAGATCAACGATCTTGCCTTTGCCCTCATCACCCCATTGGGTGCCCAGGACTACGACATTCTTACCCATAACACTTGTCCTCATTCGCGCAAACTTGGTGCCGGCGATGGCCGGCAGGAAAACTCAAGAAGCCAGTGGCGATACTTGCCAAAGCCCGTTCTGCAGAATCAATTGCCGGTCGCAGTCCGCTTCACGGGCGGCGGCCAATGGCTGCCCAGGCAAAGCCTGGACAACACGCTGACCCTCACTGCGCAACTGGCAAACCTGCTGCCAGAGTGCTGCGTCCGTACTGTCGGGCATCCAGATGCCACCAGACGGCAACTCGACCTCAGCACGCCCCAGGGTCACCAGGGTTTTCAAATCGGTAGAAAAGCCAGTCGCCGGACGTGCGCGACCGAAGTCAGCGCCGATATCGTCATAACGACCGCCCTGGGCGATGGCCTGGCCAACACCCGGCACAAAAACGGCAAACACCACACCGGTGTGGTAGTGATAGCCGCGCAACTCACCCAGGTCGAAATACAGCGGCAACTCGGGGAAGCGCGCCGACAACTGCTCGGCAATCGCAAACACATCATCCAGTGCAGCCAATACCGGCGCCGGCGCATTGGCCAGGCGCTCACGGGCAGCCACCAGCACTTCACGGCCACCGCACAGGTTCACCAGTGCGCGCAGCATGTCGGCCAGGTCCGCAGGCACGCCTGCAGTCAGGGCGATGACTTCATCGATAGCCTTGCGCTGCAAGGCATCGAACAACTGTTGCTCCACTTCACCGGACAAACCAGCCGCACGGGCCAGACCACGGTAGATACCAACGTGGCCCAGGTCCATGTGTACATCCGGCACATCGGCCAGTTGCAGCATGGCCAGCATCAGGCTGATCACTTCAACGTCGCTGCTCGGGCTGGCATCACCGTACAACTCGGCGCCCAACTGGATCGGGCTGCGCGAAGACGACAATGCACGCGGCTGAGCATGCAGCACGCTGCCGGCGTAGCACAGGCGGCTCGGGCCTTCGCGGCGCAGGGTGTGCGCATCGATGCGCGCCACCTGCGGCGTGATGTCGGCACGGAAACCCATTTGCCGGCCCGATTGCGGGTCGATGACCTTGAAGGTGCGCAGATCCAGGTCCTGGCCCGCGCCGGTCAGCAGGGATTCCAGGTACTCGATATGGGGGGTCACGACAAACTCGTAACCCCAGCTCTGGAACAGATCCAACACCTGGCGACGCGCTACTTCAATGCGCGCAGCTTCTGGTGGCAGTACTTCTTCGATGCCATCTGGCAGCAGCCAGCGGTCTACCGTTGCCATTACGCCATTCCCCTATGATCCGGGCGGCCAGCCCTCGGCCGAGCCTTGAGTGAAGCAGAAAATACCCACGCTTTGCATAATCCACGCGCAAGAGCGACGTGACGAACGGCCTGCCAGCGGCCTCGTCGGGCACTTTCCTCGAAAAACCTGTGGCGCCTGCCGAATCAAACATGCAGACGCAAAAAAGCCGGGAATTTCCCGGCTGCCGCATCATACACCCGTTTTCTGAAAGGATCACCCCGCCAGGCATTTTAGCCGCCCGACGGAGTGCGCCCTAAGGTCACAGGCTTGGTTACTTGGACTTTTCCAGGTAGCGGAAGAAGTCGCTGCTTGGGTCCAGCACCATGACGTCGGTTTTGTTCGCGAAGCTTTCACGGTAGGCACGCAGGCTACGGTAGAACGCGTAGAACTCCTGGTCCTGGCCGTAAGCCTTGGCGTAGATCGCCGCAGCTTGAGCGTCGCCGTCACCACGAGCCTCTTCAGACTCGCGATAAGCCTCTGCCAGCAGTACACGGCGCTGACGGTCGGCATCCGCACGGATACCTTCAGCCAACTCGTTACCTTTGGCGCGGTGCTCACGGGCTTCACGCTCACGCTCGGTGCTCATACGCTCGAACACGCTGCGGTTCACTTCCTTCGGCAGGTCGATAGCCTTGACCCGGACATCAACCACTTCAATGCCCAACTCTTTTTCTGCCATCGTGTTCAGCGAACGGGTGATGTCAGCCATCAGCGCATCACGTTCACCGGATACCACCTCGTGCAGGGTGCGTTTACCAAACTGGTCACGCAGGCCCGATTCCAGACGGCGCGACAAACGCTCGTCGGCAATCTGCTTGAGGCCGGAGGTCGCGGTGTAGAAGCGCTCGGCATCCTTGACGCGCCACTTGGCGTAGGCGTCAACCATCACGGCTTTCTTTTCCAGGGTGAGGAAGCGTTGTGTCGGTGCATCCAGGGTCATCAGGCGGCCGTCGAACTTGCGCACCTGGTTCACGTAGGGGACTTTCACATGCAGGCCCGGCTGGACATCCGCCTGCACCACACGACCGAATTGCAGCAACACCGCGCGCTCGGTCTGAGACACGATGTAGAAGCAGTTCCAGGCAGCGATGACCACGACGACGCCCACAATCAGGGCGGTCAGCGATTTATTGCTCATCAACGACTCTCCCTGGTACGTGTTTGCTGTTGCAGCAAGTCAGCGGCCGCACGGGCGCTCGCTTCGTTGGCAGCGGCATTCGAGCTGCTGGACGGTGCGCTGGTGCCGCTACGACCACCTTCGATCATCTTGTCCAGCGGCAGGTACAGCAGGTTGTTCTGCCCACCTTTGCTGCCGGTCACGAGAACCTTGCTGGTGTTGCTGAAAACTTCCTGCATGGTGTCCAGGTACAGACGCTCACGCGTGACTTCCGGAGCCTTGCGGTACTCGGCAACCAGTTTGGTGAAGCGATCCGCCTCACCCTTGGCGCGGGAGACCACTTCGTCGCGGTAACCGTTGGCATCTTCAAGGATACGCTGGGCCTGACCACGGGCTTCCGGTACGACACCGTTGGCGTAGGTTTCAGCCTGGTTGCGCGAACGCTGCTCGTCTTCACGGGCGCGGATCACGTCATCAAAGGCTTCCTGCACTTCGCGCGGTGCAGCAGCGCTCTGTACGTTCACCTGAGTGACGGTGATGCCAGTGCGGTAGGTATCGAGGAACCGCTGCAGGCGCTCCTTGATCTCGCTGGCCATCAATTCACGACCTTCGGTCAGCACCTGGTCCATGGCGGTGGAACCCACCACATGGCGCAGGGCACTTTCGGTTGCGTGTTGCAGGCTGATTTCCGGCTGATCAACGTTCAGCACGAAGTCCTGCAGGTTGCTGATCTTGTACTGCACGGTCAGTGGCACTTCGACGATGTTCTCGTCTTCGGTCAGCATCTGGCCCTGCTTGGTGTAGGCACGCTCACGCGTGACGTTCTCCATGTACTTCTTGTCGATCGGCGGGAAATAGATGTTCAGGCCTGGCCCGACAGTCTCGTAGTACTTGCCGAAGCGCAGCACAACAGCCTGCTCCTGCTCGTCCACCACGTACACGGCGCTGTACAGCCACACGGCTGCGAGCACGACAAGCCCGAGGCCCAGCAGGCCATAGCCGCCGCCCTTGCTTGTGCGACCGCCGTCGTCACCACCACCACGTTTTTTTCCACCACCGAACAACCCATTCAGGCTTTCCTGCAGCTTTCGGAAGGCCTCGTCGAGATCTGGTGGCCCCTTGCGGTCGCCATTATTGCGGCGTTTACCACCCCAAGGATCCTGATTATTCGAGTTGCCACCCGGCTCATTCCAAGCCATAGCGCTCTCCATCTGATAAAGCAAAGACGCACCCACGGCGCGCCGACCAATGCTACAGAATGCCTGCTACTGCGGCACAACCGCTTTCGGAGGCTTTTATTGCAAAGTGTGTTGTTCGATGAACTCTGTCGGTACCACACCTTCACGGCTGACCAGCCGATTCAGCTCCGAGCGCGGCAATCGAACGGCCAGCAAGCTGACACCTTCTTCGTCGTATTCTTCTTTCTGTACGGCGCCCAGTTCGAAAAACTGTGCACGCAGTCGAGCAAAACGTTGCGGCAAGCGCAAGGTGCCGACAAACAAATCGCTGCCCAGCAGTTCGGCAATCGCTTGTTCAAGCAACTCCAGACCACTGCCATCGCGCGCCGACAGCCATACCCGCTGGGGCTTGCCGTCTTCATCGCGCTGGATTTGCGGCTCAACACCCTCAAGCAAATCGAGTTTGTTATAGACCTCGAGTATCGGCAAGTCTTGTGCACCAATCTCGCCCAACACCACCATCACTTGCTCGATCTGCAACATGCGATCCGGTTCGGCCGCATCGATCACGTGCAACAGCAGGTCGGAATTGCTCGACTCTTCGAGCGTAGACCGAAATGCCTCGACCAGCTTGTGGGGCAAATGACGAATGAAACCTACTGTGTCGGCCAGGACAATCGGCCCCAGGTCGTCGATATCCAGACGGCGCAAGGTCGGGTCAAGGGTGGCGAACAGTTGGTCGGCCGCGTAAACGTCCGATTTCGTCACGTTGTTGAACAGCGTGGATTTGCCGGCGTTGGTATAGCCCACCAGGGACACGGTAGGGATATCCGCACGCGAGCGGCCACGGCGTGATTGTTCGCGCTGGCTGCGTACTTTTTCCAGGCGGCCCTTGATCTGGCGCAGGCGCACCCGCAGCAGGCGGCGGTCGGTTTCCAGCTGGGTTTCACCCGGGCCGCGCATGCCGATGCCACCACCCTGGCGTTCAAGGTGAGTCCAGCCGCGTACCAACCGGGTGCTCATGTGGTCAAGCTGGGCCAGTTTTACCTGGAGCTTGCCTTCATGCGTACGGGCGCGCTGGGCGAAAATATCGAGAATCAGACCGGTGCGGTCGATCACGCGACACTCGAAAACACGTTCGAGGTTACGTTCCTGACTGGGCGTGAGGGTGTGATTGAAGATCACCAGATCGGCTTCTTCGGCGTGAACCAGGTCGCGCAGTTCCTCGACCTTGCCGCTGCCTATCAGGTATTTGGCGGTTGGCCGATGACGCGGTACGTTAAAAAACGCAACGGTCTCGGCGCCGGCCGAATTTGCCAACTCCTGAAACTCCTGCGGATCTTCGCGCGCCTCAGGGTCCTGTCCATCCAAGTGAACGAGGATTACTCGCTCACCACCACCGTGGCGCTCAAAGAACAAAGGAGACTCCTATCAGGCGTTACCTGGCTCAGCGTCACCCTGTTCATCACCTGCTGCGCTAGGCAGACGGATTGGACGAACTGGAACGACTGTCGAGATAGCGTGCTTGTAAACCATCTGGCTGACGGTGTTTTTCAGCAGGATCACGAACTGGTCGAACGACTCGATCGTGCCTTGCAGCTTGATACCGTTAACCAGGTAGATGGAAACCCCAACTTTCTCTTTACGTAAAGTATTCAAGTAAGGGTCTTGTAGCGAATGCCCTTTTGACATGTGCCGCACTCCTTTAAGGATCAATAATAAAATTCGGAAAATAGATAGCTTATGGCCGTCACACCCCCAAGGATAGACGGCAATTGCAAGGACTCAGCTCAATATGGAGACCGATCCCAAGTATTTCAAGGCGCGTGACAGATTGTCGCTGTCCAGGCTGTCCAACCAGTGCAAATCGCTCCAGCTGCGCAGCCAGGTGAACTGGCGCTTCGCCAATTGGCGCGTGGCAATGATGCCGCGCTCCTGCATTTCGGCTGACGTCAGCTTGCCATCCAGGTGTTCCCAGACTTGGCGGTAGCCTACAGCACGTATCGAAGGCAACCCGGCATGCAGGTCACCTCTGGAACGCAGTGCTACGACCTCGTCCACAAACCCCTGTTCCAACATAATTGTGAATCTTTGTGCAATTCGTTCATGCAACACCTGGCGATTTGCCGGAGCAATGGCCAGATTCGCCACAGTATAGGGCAATTGTGACTGTCCAGATGCGCCTGCATCAGCACTTTGCGCAGTTTGTTTCAGCCTGTGTTCAGTCATGGTCTGGCCGCTCACCCGCCAGACTTCCAGGGCGCGACTGAGGCGCTGGGGGTCATTGGGGTGAATGCGCGCAGCGGAAACCGGGTCGACTGCCGCCAACTGGTCGTGCAGGGCTTGCCAGCCAAGGCGTGCAGCCTCTTCTTCAATTTCGCCACGCACCTGGGCGTCCGCCGCAGGCATATCCGCCAAGCCTTCCTGCAAAGCCTTGTAATAGAGCATCGTACCGCCCACCAGCAGCGGAATATTGCCCCGCGCGGTGATCTCGGCCATGGCGGCCAGGGCATCGGCACGGAAATCGGCGGCGGAATAACTCTCGGCCGGGTCGATAATGTCAATCAACCTGTGCGGATACTGTGCCAACAGTTCTTTTGAAGGCTTGGCCGTGCCGATGTCCATGTCCCGGTAAACCAGGGCAGAGTCGACGCTGATCAGCTCGCAAGGCAGCACTTTGGTCAGCTCGATGGCCAGGTCGGTCTTGCCGGCGGCCGTAGGGCCCATCAGGAAGATGGCGGGGGGCAAGGCACTCATCAACGGCCGCGCAAGAACAGTTTGTCCAAGTCGTCCAGGCCCATTTGGGTCCAGGTCGGTCGGCCATGGTTGCATTGCCCGCTGCGCTCGGTGTTTTCCATGTCGCGCAGCAAACCGTTCATTTCCGGCAACGCCAGGCGGCGGTTGGCGCGGATTGCACCGTGGCAGGCCATGGTACCGAGCAGTTCGTTGATATGTGCCTGGATGCGATCGCTGGTGCCGTATTCCATCAGGTCGGCCAGTACATCGGCGACCAGGCGGTTGGCTTCGGCTTGCTTGAGCAAGGCGGGAATCTGGCGAATAGCCAGGGTTTCCGGGCCCAGGCGTTGCAGTTCGAAGCCCAGCTTCTGGAACACGCTGTGGTGCTCCTCGGCGCAATCGGCCTCACGCTGGCTCACCGCCAGGGATTCCGGCACCAACAGCGGCTGGCCGCTCAGACCTTCACTGGCCATGGCGATCTTCAAGCGCTCGTACATGATCCGTTCGTGGGCGGCATGCATGTCCACCAGTACCAGGCCGTGGGCGTTTTCGGACAGGATATAAATGCCCTTGAGCTGCGCCAGCGCATAACCCAAAGGCGGAATATCACCGCCGCCCTCAGGCAACGCCACAGTGCCCGGCTCGGCCCCCGGCAGCGGTGCAAAAAATTCGCGATAGGCCGCCTGAGCCTCGGCTACCGGCACAGTCGACTGCGGGCGTGGCGTGTATTGATACTGATAACCCGCGCCCGCACCGGACCCTGGCGCGGTGTAGGAAGGCTGCGGCTGCGGCGATTGCAGCAGGTTGGCCGCCAGGCTCATTTCGCCCTGAGGCCCGAACTCGCCAGCCTCAGGACCGCTCGGCCTTACCGCCGCCGTCACAATCGGCGCTGACAACTGATCATCCGGGCGCACATCGCCCAAGGCGCGGTGCAGCGTGCCGTAGAGGAAGTCATGCACCATGCGCCCGTCACGGAAGCGCACTTCGTGCTTGGTCGGGTGCACGTTGACGTCGACCACCGACGGGTCGACTTCAAAGAACAGCACAAACGTCGGGTGCCGCCCGTTGAACAGCACATCGCGATACGCCTGGCGCACCGCGTGGGCCACCAGTTTGTCGCGTACCGCACGGCCATTCACAAAGAAATACTGCAAGTCCGCCTGGCTGCGGGAGAAGGTCGGCAAACCGACCCAGCCCCACAGGCGCAAGCCATTGCGCTCGATTTCAATCGGCAGCGCCTGCTCAAGGAAGCCTGCGCCGCAGATCGCCGAGACCCGCCGAGCGCGCGCGGCGTCGTCATGGGCTTCGTGCAGGCTGAGGATGGTTTTGCCGTTGTGGCGTAAATGGAACGCCACATCAAAACGCGCCAACGCCAGGCGCTTGATGACTTCTTGCAGGTGATCGAATTCGGTTTTTTCAGCCTTGAGGAACTTGCGTCGCGCGGGCGTGTTGAAAAACAGGTCGCGAACTTCAACCGACGTCCCCACCGGGTGCGCGGCCGGCTGCACACGAGGCGCCATGTCACGGCCTTCGGTTTCCACCTGCCAGGCTTGCTCGGCGCTGCGGGTGCGCGAAGTCAGGGTCAGGCGTGCTACGGAGCTGATGGACGCCAATGCCTCACCGCGAAAACCCAGGCTCATTACCCGCTCAAGGTCTTCAAGGTCGCGAATCTTGCTGGTGGCGTGACGAGCCAGGGCCAGCGGCAGGTCATCCGAGGAAATCCCGCTGCCGTCGTCGCGGACCCGCAGCAGCTTGACGCCGCCCTGCTCCACATCGACATCAATGCGCTTGGCACCGGAGTCGATACTGTTTTCCAGCAATTCCTTGATCACCGACGCCGGGCGCTCAACCACCTCACCCGCAGCAATCTGGTTGGCGAGGCGCGGGCTGAGCAGTTCAATGCGCGAGCCACTGTTCAATAAGGAGTCGCTCATTACTGCGCCGCCAATTCAGTGCCAGGGATAGTCAACACCTGACCGACTTTCAATTCATCGGTCTTCAGGTTGTTGGCGCTGCGCAAGGTCGCGGCAGATACCTGGAAACGCACGGCCAGCATGGCCAGCGTGTCGCCGGGTTGCACGCGATGGTCACGCGGGCCTTGGGCGATTTTGCCGGAATCACGCAGCCAGGCAATGTAGGTACCCGGCGGCGGGTTCTGCTGGAAGAACTGGCGAATACCCGCGCTGATCGAACGCGCCAGCGCCTGCTGGTGATTGGCGCTGGCCAGCTTCGAGGCTTCGTTGGAGTTGGAGATAAACCCGGTTTCCACCAGGATCGATGGGATATCCGGCGACTTCAACACCATGAACCCAGCCTGCTCCACGCGCTGTTTGTGCAGGGACGTCACGCGGCCAATGTTGCTGAGGACTTTTTGGCCGACGTTCAAGCTGGAGGTCAGCGAAGCGGTCATCGACAGGTCGAGCAGTACACCGGCGAGCATTTTGTCCTTGTCGTCGAGGGACACGTTGCCGGCCCCGCCGATCAGGTCGGAACGGTTTTCACTGTCGGCCAGCCAGCGTGCGGTCTCGGACGTGGCGCCACGATCCGACAAGGCAAACACCGAGGCACCGAAGGCAGCGGTTGATGGCGCGGCGTCGGCATGGATCGACACAAACAGGTCTGCACCCTTCTTGCGGGCGATTTCGGTACGGCCACGCAGCGGGATGAAGTAGTCGCCGGTACGGGTCAGCTCGGCGCGATAGCCTTTCATGCCATTAACCTGGCGCTGCAGTTCACGGGCGATGGCCAGTACCACATCTTTTTCATGCTGGCCGCGCGAGCCCGAGGCGCCCGGGTCTTCGCCGCCGTGGCCGGCGTCGATCACCACAATAATGTCGCGCTTGCCCGCAGGCGCAGGTGGTGGCGGCGGCAACTTGACCTGCGGCTGCGACGGATTGACCGGCACGGCCGGAACAGTCGCAACGCTTGGGGTTGGCGCAGGCGGCGGTGCAGCGTCGGCGGCGTTGTCGAACAGGTCGACCACCAACCGATTGCCGTATTGGGCATTAGGCGCCAGCACAAAGCTTTTCGGGGTCACGGCCTTTTTCAGGTCGATGACCACACGCAGGTCCGTCGGCGTGCGCTGGGCCGAGCGCATCGCGGTGATCGGGGTATTGGCGGTTGAGACTTTCAGCGGCGCGCCGAGGGTGGCGCCGTTGATGTCGATCACCAAGCGATCGGGCGCCGTCAGGGTAAAGACACTGTGCTGGACCGGGCCAGACAGGTCGAACACCAGTCGCGTGTTATCCGGCGCTCGCCACAGGCGAACACTTTTCACCTGTGAAGCAGCCAGAGCATTGAAAGTCATTGCCGCAAGCAACACCCCTACGACAGCAACCATCGCGCGAAAGCGCATACCTAACCCCACCAATTTTATTTGAATTCCAATGCCAGGGCCGCGCACCAAGACTGGCCGCGCGCACTCTGGGGCAACAACTTCAGCTGACGTCCACGCTCATGCGGCGTAATGGTAATGGTCAGGTCCGGCTTTGGCAAAAAGCCTGTGCCTTTATCTGGCCACTCGATCAAGCACAGTGCGTCTTCATCGAAGTAATCACGGATGCCCATGTACTCCAGTTCTTCGGGGTCGACCAGCCGATACAGGTCGAAATGGAAGGCGCGAACTGCGCCGATCTCGTAGGGTTCGACCAAGGTGAACGTCGGGCTTTTTACCGCGCCCGTGTGGCCCAACCCACGAATTATCCCTCGCGACAGCGTGGTTTTGCCCGCGCCCAGGTCCCCTTCAAGGAATATCAGTCCTGCGCCGGCCGTAACCTGTGCAATACGCTGACCCAACGCAACCATGGCGTCTTCATCAGCCAGAAAAAGGCTTACTTCAGGCACGGCGACTGCTCCTCCAGCAATTGACGAATGGCAGGTATCAGGTCGCTGGCGGCCAGGCCGCGACCATAAGTGCCTTGGCGATCCCCCGCCGTGGCGTGCAACCACACGGCCAGGCAACTTGCCTCATAGGCGGGCATGCCCTGGGCCAGCAATGCACCCACCAAGCCGCTCAGCACATCACCCAAACCGGCCGTCGCCATCGCCGGGTGACCTTGGTCACAGCGCGAAACACGGCCGTCCGGGCTGGCAATCAAACTGCCAGCACCCTTGAGGATAGCCACTGCATTGAATTTCTGGCTTAACGCGCGCGCCACGTTAAGGCGATCGGCCTGAACCGCGGCTGTCGTGATGCCCATCAACCGCGCCGCCTCACCGGGATGCGGCGTGATAACGCTGTTGGCCGGCAGGCTTACGACGCCTGCGGCCAACTGGTTCAAGGCGTCAGCATCCCAAACTTGCGGCTGCTGGGCGTTGGCGGCAACCGACAACAGGCTTTTGCCCCAGGACGCTGCGCCCAGGCCAGGACCGATAACGATCACCGAGATTTTTTCCAGCAGCCCCATCAACTGATTGGCCGAACTGACGCCGACGGTCATCACCTCCGGCAAACGTGCGAGTGCGGCTGGCACGTGTTCCGGGCGAGTCGCCAACGAAACCATGCCTGCGCCACTGCGCAAGGCGCTTTCGGCGCTGAGCAGCCCGGCACCGCCAAAGCCATGGTCGCCGCCGATGACCAGCAGGTGACCGAACTGGCCTTTATGGGCGTCCGGGGAACGTGCAGCCAGTTGCGGCAAATGGCCGTGCAACAGCGGCTGTACGTCGGTAATTGTGTGTTTTGTCTGCGGCATGCGTCTTCAAGCTCCGATGTCTGGCAGAATTATACGCATCTAACCTGTGGTTTCCCGTGTCTCATGCCTGCAATTACTTCCGATCTGCCCGCCCTCGCCCAATCGATCAAAGACTGGGGCCGCGAGCTGGGCTTTCAACAAGTCGGCATCAGCGGCCTGGACCTGGCCGAGCATGAGCAGCACCTGCAACGCTGGCTCGACGCGGGCTACCACGGCGAGATGGAATACATGGGCGCCCATGGCAGCAAACGTTCGCACCCCGATGAACTGGTGCCGGGCACGCTGCGTGTGGTGTCGCTGCGCATGGATTATCTGCCAGGCGACACGCAAATGGCGCAGTTGCTGGCCAAGCCAGAAAAAGCCTACATCTCCCGTTACGCCTTGGGCCGCGATTACCACAAACTGATCCGCAAGCGCGTGCAACAACTGGCCGACCGTATCCAGGCACAGATCGGCCCGTTCGGCTTTCGCGCCTTTGTCGACAGCGCGCCCGTTTTGGAAAAAGCCATTGCCGAACAAGCTGGCCTCGGCTGGATCGGCAAAAACACCCTGGTACTCAATCGCAAGGCCGGCAGCTATTTCTTTTTAAGCGAACTGTTTGTCGATTTGCCGTTGCCGGTGGACGCGCCTCACGTCACCGAGCATTGCGGCCGCTGCACCGCATGCCTGGATATCTGCCCCACCAATGCCTTCGTCGGCCCCTATGTGCTCGACGCGCGGCGCTGCATTTCCTACCTGACCATCGAGCTCAAGAGTGCGATCCCCGAGGACCTGCGCCCACTGATCGGCAATCGAGTGTTCGGCTGCGATGACTGTCAGATTGTTTGCCCGTGGAATCGTTTCGCCCGATCCACGGCCGAAAGCGATTTCAAGCCACGGCACAATCTGGATAACGCAGAACTGGCCGAATTGTTTATGTGGGACGAGGATAAATTCCTCAGCAACACAGAAGGCTCGCCCCTGCGTCGTGCCGGGTATGAGCGCTGGCTGCGCAACCTGGCAGTGGGCCTGGGCAACGCGCCGTCAAGCATTCCGGTACTCGAAGCCTTGAAAGCACGTCGCGATTATCCGTCCGAACTGGTGCGCGAACATGTGGAATGGGCGCTGAACCAGCACGCTACGCGCTAGTGCACGTCGTCGTTGTAGACGAACTTGGGCATTTCCCAGTGAAAACGTATCGCCAGCAGCCGCAATAAAAAGCCGCTGAACAAAGTCAGCAGAATCGCCTGCTCGCTGGGCAGTTGCAGATACAGGCACAGCATGTAGAACCAGGCGGCGAGAAACGACACGCTGGCGTACAGCTCACGGCGAAAGATCAGCGGGATGTCGTTACAGAAGATATCGCGCAGGATGCCGCCGAATACGCCCGTGATCACGCCGCTGACTGAAGCCACCAGCATGCCGTGACCCATTTCCAAAGCAGTCATGCAGCCGATCAGGGTAAACGCCACCAGGCCCAAGGCGTCCAGCGCCAGGAACAGCGAGCGCAGACGGCGCATCAGCGGTGCAATAAAGATCGTCACCAGCGCGGCGATCGAGGTCAGCACCAGGTATTCTGGGTGTTTGACCCACGTCAGCGGGTAATGCCCCAACAGTACATCGCGCACCGAACCGCCGCCCAGCGCCGTGACGCAGGCGATCAGCACCACGCCAAACCAGTCCATCCCACGGCGCCCGGCGGACAGCGCGCCGGTCATGGCTTCGGCGGTGATGGCGATGAGGTAGAGCATCAACAGCATGATGGCGATCCTTGCGAATAGGCGCGCATTCTAATCATTGGGTGATGGCACCAAAAGGGGGCAGCAGGCGAAAGACCGTGTCGACAGCATCGCAGGCAAGCCAGCTCCCACATTTGAATGTGTTCACAAGTCAAAGTGTGGGAGCTGGCTTGCCTGCGATAGGGCCAGAGCAGGCGCCACAGATTCAAGCCTTGATGAAATGCTTGCGGTAATGCTGCAACTCGGCGATCGACTCGCGAATGTCATCCAGCGCCAAATGCGTGCTGCCTTTGTGGAAGCTGTCCTTGACCTCCGGCGCCCAGCGCGCCGCCAGCTCTTTGAGTGTGGACACGTCCAGGTTGCGATAGTGGAAGTAGCTTTCCAGCCCCTTCATGTGCGTATAAAGGAAGCGACGATCCTGGCAGATGCTGTTGCCGCAGATCGGCGACTTGCCCTTGGGCACCCACTTTTCCAGGAAGGCGATGGTTTCAGCTTCGGCCTCAGCCATGCTGATGCGGCTCTCGCGCACGCGCTGGGTCAGGCCCGAGTTGCCGTGGGTGCGGGTATTCCACTCGTCCATGGTGGCCAGTACAGCGTCGCTGTGATGGATGGCGATCACCGGACCTTCGGCCAAGGTGTTGAGGTTGCTGTCGGTGACAATGGTCGCCATCTCGATGATGACGTCGGTGTCGGGGTTCAGACCGGTCATTTCCAGATCGATCCAAATCAGGTTCTGTGGGTTTTGCATGGCTTGATTCTCTTGGCCCTTGGCTTAGCTGCGCAGTTTAGCAGGCGGGGGCGTGCTAGACTCGCGACCGTTTTACCCAACCTTTGCATTATCGACACGGAACACCAATGGCCAAACGCCAGCTCAATCGCCGCCAAAACTGGCGCATCGAAAAGATTCAAGGCGAACGCGCCGCTCGCGCCGCCAAACGTGAATCCTCCGCCGTGGAAGCGCTCGAGGGCGGCGACCTGGGGCCTGAACAAACGGGCCTGGTGATCGCGCACTTCGGCGTGCAGGTCGAAGTCGAGGCGCTCGAAGGCGAACTCGCAGGTTCGGTGTCCCGCTGCCACTTGCGCGCCAACCTGCCTGCGCTGGTCACCGGCGACAAGGTCGTGTGGCGTGCCGGCAACCAGGGCATCGGCGTGATCGTCGCCCAGTTGCCGCGCACCACCGAACTGCGCCGCCCCGACAGCCGTGGCCAGCTCAAGCCGGTGGCGGCCAACGTCGACATGATCGTGATCGTGTTCGCGCCGCTGCCCGAGCCGCACGCCAACCTGATCGACCGCTACCTGGTCGCAGCCGAGCATGCCGGCATTCGCCCGCTGCTGCTGCTGAACAAATTCGACCTGATCGACGAGCAGAACGCCCCGGCGCTCAACGCGTTGCTGGCGGTCTACCGCACCCTGGGTTACCCGGTGCTGGAAGTGTCGGCGCATCACGGCAATGGCATGGAACAACTGCAACAGCAGTTGGACGGGCGCATCAGTGTGTTCGTCGGCCAGTCTGGCGTGGGCAAGTCATCGCTGGTCAACAGCCTGCTGCCGGAAGTCGACACCCGTGTCGGCCCGCTGTCGGAACTGTCCGGCCAGGGTACCCACACCACCACCACCGCGCGGTTGTTCCACTTCCCCGGCGGCGGTGAGTTGATCGACTCCCCAGGCATCCGTGAATTCGGCCTCGGCCACGTCAGCCGCAGCGATGTGGAAGCGGGCTTCATCGAGTTCAACGACCTGATCGGCACCTGCCGCTTCCGCGACTGCAAACACGACCGCGAGCCGGGCTGTGCGTTGCTCAAGGCCCTGGAAGATGGGCGCGTGCAGCAGCAGCGAATGAACAGCTATCGGTCGATTATTGCGAGCTTGCCGGAGAGCAGCTACTAACGATCCACTTCTTGATACACATAAACCAGTGTACTGAAGCCCCTAGTCCATTGATTTAATAGGAGCAGGCATCAAGAATCCGGACCAACTGGGTGGCTCATACGCACAAGCCAGCTTGTATTCGGATTTCTCGATGCGCATAATTGCTCCGTCACCAGCGAAAGCTGGCAGGAGTCTGGATCCTTTTCGGGGTTGATCCAGCGGCGCAGAAGGGGCGAAGCAAGCTCCACTGCGCGTCGAATGAAGCCGCCTTCGGGCGGCTTTGCTTTTTGTGGGGCATTAACAACTGCACAGAAAGACTCGCTCCAAGGGCCGGGAGTACTTCGTGCCGCGCCTGTGCGTGGAGGACATGCGAGGTGTCATCAGCGGCGTCAAAGCCTACCTTCCTCTCTGAACACAAATGAAAACGCCCCGACATAGTCGGGGCG
>NZ_VBVZ01000269.1 GCF_005863185.1 Pseudomonas edaphica | reverse complement strand
TGTCGAGCCAGGCGCAGGTCACGCTGCAACTGAATGAACTGGATAACGTCGCCGGCCTGGTCTCGGCCGGCCAATCGCTGAGCCTGAATGCGACGGGGCTGATCAATAACCAGGGCGGGCGAATTGCATCGCGTCAGGCGGCACAGGTTAATACTGGCGCCCTCGACAACAGCCAAAAGGGCTCGCTCAACGGCCAAGGCTCACTGACGTTGAGCCTCAACCAAGGTCACTGGGATAACCGCAACGGCCTGATCAACGCCGGCGGTCAATTGACCCTTAACAACCTCAACACGGTCGATAACCGCCAAGGGGAAATCTCCAGCGCGCAGTCATTCCTCCTGGCCGCCAACAGCCTCGACAGCGGCGCCGGTAAAGTGCTCAGTGACCAAGACCTGACCCTGCGTATCGCCGGTGCAATGAACAATGCGTTGGGCCTGGTTTCTGCGTCGAACCTCGACGTCAACGCCGCCAGCCTGAACAACCAGGGCGGCAAGCTCCGCGCATTTAATCAACTGACGGCGAACACCGCAGGCCTGCTGGACAACCGCGGCGGCGAGTTGCTGGCCACCGACCTGGCGTCCACCACGGGTGAATTAAACAACAACAGTGGCCGCCTGCAAGGTGATCGCTCCCTGGTGCTCAGCAGCGGCGTGGTGTCCAATCAGCGCGGTACATTGGCGGCAGGTGCAACGTTTACCCTCAATGCATCCCGCCTGGACAACAGCGCAGGCACGCTCACCAGCGACGGCGTGTTGGTCGCGGTGATTGCCGGGCAATTGCTCAACCAGACCGGTCTGTTTGCCGCCAAAGGTGATGTACGCCTCAGCCTGGGTAGCCTTGATAACCAACAGGGCAGTCTCGTCGCCCGTAACCTCAGCGTGCAATCAAGCGGCCCGCTGAACAACCAGCGTGGCACCTTGCGCGGTGACGTCGCATTTAATTTGAACGCCGGCCAAGTGGATAACAGTGAGGGCGGCCGCATCAGCGCGGGCCAAATGCTGAATGCTGGTATCAGTGGTCTTGATCAGCACAACGATGGTCGATTCTTCGGCCAGGGTGACGTAAGCCTCAACCTCAATAATGGGCATTTGAATAACCAGGGCGGCACGATCAACGCCCCTGGCCAATTACTGCTGAGCAACCTCGCCAGCGTCGATAACCAAGGCGGCGAAATTTCCAGCGCCCAGGCGTTTACCCTGGCCGCCGATACCCTGAATAACCAGCACGCCAAGCTCCTCAGCGAGCAGGGTTTGGCCCTGCGTATCGCCCACGCACTGGATAACACGCAAGGCTTGATCTCGGCTAAAACGCTGGATGTACGCGCCGCCAGCCTGACTAACCAAGGCGGCACGCTCAGCGCGGGTGATGGCCTGATCGCACAGATCGACGGAGCATTGGATAACCGCAGTGGCAAGCTATTGGCGCGCACGGCGTCGGTCAACAGTGCGTCGCTGGATAACCGCGAGGGCCTGCTGCAAGGCGACGCGATGCTCTCGCTCAACAGCTCAGGCTTGATCGACAATCGCCAGGGCACGCTGTTCGCCGGGCAGGCGCTGGACATCACCGCTACGCGCTTGGACAACAGTGGCGGTAAGCTGACCAGCGACGGTCGCCTTGGCGCGTTGATCAGCGCGCACCTGCTGAACCAGGCCGGGCTGTTCAGCGCAACCGGCCCGTTGCTGGTGAGTGCGGCAAGCCTGGACAATAGTGCCAAAGGCAATATCCACAGCCAAGCGGGTGCAAACCTTGACCTGAACCACGGCCACCTGAATAACCAAGGCGGCTTGATTCACGCGCCGGGCACGCTGCTACTGAGCAACTTAAGCAGTGTCGATAACCAGGCCGGGGAAATTTCCAGCGCCCAGGCCCTGGCGTTTACCGCAGGCAGCCTCGATAACCGGGGCGGCAAATTGCTCAGCGAGCAAGGCCTTGTGGTGCGTGTTGCCGGTGCGCTGGACAACACCCAAGGCTTGGTCGCTGCCACGGGGTTGGACCTGCACGCAAACAGCCTGGTTAACGCCGAAGGCAAGCTGAACGTCCGCGATGATCTGGCACTGTCCGTCGACACTGCCCTGGACAATCACCACGGTGAAGTCATCGGTGCTACCACCACCTTGAGCAGCATGAGCCTGGATAACAGCCAGGGACTGTTGCAGGGTGACCGCTTGCTTAACGTCACTACCCGCGGCATCGCGATCAACCGTGGCGGTCGGTTTGTCAGCGGTCAGCAGGCGGCCTTGGCGATTGAGCAATTCGATAACCGTGGCGGTAGCGTAACGGCAGCCGGGCCGATGCAGGTAAGCGCCACGCAACTGGATAACCGCGAGGGTGGCTTGCTCAACGCTCGCCAGTCGCTGGTGGTGAAAGTTGATAGCCTGAATAACCAGGGCGGCGAAGTCTCCAGCCTCACCGACCTGTCGTTCAACGGCAGGCAGTTCGACAACAGCAACAAAGGTCGACTTTTAGCGAACGGCGCACTGAGCCTGAAACTGGACCAACTGAACAATCAGCAAGGCACCGTACGCAGTGACAAGAGCCTGACCCTGCAAACCGCCACACTGAACAACGACAGCGGCCGCCTCAGCGGCGGTGCGGCTTTGGATCTGACCGCCAGCGGCGTACTGACCAACCGCAGCGGCGAGCTGCTCAGCGCGATGGCGTTGACCGTGAGCAGCGCCAGCATCGACAACAGCGGCGGCAAAATGATCGGTGACGGCGCTGTGCGCATCACGACCGGCGCGTTGAATAACCAGAGTGGCGGGCGCCTGACCAGTGCTGATCGCCTGGCGCTGACGGCAGGGAACGTGGACAACCGTTTTGACGGCCATATCGCCAGTAACAAGGCACTTACCGCCAGCCTCGCGGGCCTGGACCAACGCAACGGTGGGCAGCTCTACAGCACCAGTGACGTGAGCCTGGACATGAATCACGGCGTTCTTGATAACACCGGTGGCTTGATCCATGCGCCGGGTCAGTTGCTGTTGAAAAACCTCTCCACGGTCGCCAACCAGTACGGCGAAATTTCCAGCGAGCGTGCCTTCACCCTGGCCGCACAAAGTCTGGATAACAGCAACGGCCATGTGCTCAGTGATCAGGCGCTGACCCTCAAAGTCGACCAAGCGCTGATCAACCTCAAGGGCGTCATTTCTGCGGCAGGCCTGGCTGCTCAAGCTGGGCGACTGGATAACACCCACGGCGTATTCAGCAGTTCCAAAGACCTCGCGTTAACGTTGGCGGCTGACCTGCATAACGACGACGGCGAAGTCTCCAGCGGCGGCGCCACAGTGGTCAACGCGATGACCCTGAATAACCGCAACGACGGTCATGTGATGGGCGACATCAGCCTTGACTTGACCACCCGCGGTGCACTGTTCAACCAGGCCGGCACCTTGGGCGCCGGCCAGCGTTTGAACGTGACCGCGGCCAGCCTGGATAACAGCCAGTCCGGCAGTCTGGCGACCGATGGCAGCCTGACGGTGAAAGTCGACGGCCTGCTCGATAACCAAGCCAAAGGTGCCGTGCTCGCCAAAGGCGTGATGGACATCCAGGCTGGGAGTGTGGACAACCGCACCGGTCGCCTGTCCGGACAGAACCTGCTGACCCTGCGCAGCAATAGCCTGGATAACCGTGGCGGCGCGGTGCGCGCCAATCAGGGGCTGAACCTGCACGTCGGCCAGCTCGACAACCGTGAAGGTGTGCTTAACAGCAAGCAGGCGCTGGCACTCGACGGCCAGTCCTTGAACAACCAGAACGGCCTGACCAGCGCGATTGGCCCGGTACGCCTGGCCCTCGATACCGTTGAAAACGCCAAAGGGCGCATCGCCAGCCAGGATGATCTGGACGCCACGATTGGTGTGCTGAATCAGCAGGGCGGTCAGTTGGTCGCGAAGGGTAATCTGAGTCTCAACGCTGCCACCGTGGATAACCAGAACGGCGGTTTGCTCGCCGCGACAAAAGTGCTGAAACTCAAGGCAGGCAGCACCGACAATCGCAGCGGGGAAATCTCCAGCCAGCAGAGCGTCGATTTCAGCGGGCAACGCCTGGATAACAGTGCAGGCAAGTTGTTGGCCGGCACTGCGCTTGAATTGGCGATGGCCGAGGTGATCAATCAGGCCAAAGGTTTGATCTTTGCCCAGGACGCTCGGCTTACCGGCACTGCAGTAGATAACACCGATGGCACTGTTGGCGCTCAGCGTGCTTTGGCGCTTCAACTGAAGGCAGGCCTGGACAACACAGGCGGCAAGCTCACCAGCGAAGGCTCGATGGCGCTGGCAGGCCAGCGTATTGACAACACCAGCGGCAAAATTTCCAGCGCAGGACCGTTGACCCTTGTGAGTGCAGCGGCGCTAATCAACCAAGGCGGCACCGTCGAAAGCGCCCAAAACCTCACACTGACCAGTGCCAGCCTGGATAACACCAACGGCCTGCTCAAAAGCCAAGGCCTGGCAACCGTTAACACCGGACAGTTCACCAACGGCATCGACGGCCGTGTGATCAGCGCCGACAAGCTCGACCTCAGCGCCACCCAGCTCACCAACAGCGGGCATATCGCCAGCGTCGGCGCAATGAATGCCAGCGTCACCGGCCTGACGCAATTGGACGGCGCCGAACTGGTCAGCACCACACAACTCAACCTTGACCTGCACCACGGCGCACTGGTCAACGCGGGTGTGATCAACGCACCGCTGCTGACACTGAACAACCTCGCCAATATCAACAACCGCGACGGCGAAATCTCCAGCCAGAACGCTTTTACCTTGGTCGCAAAAAACCTGGATAACAGCAACGGTAAACTGATCAGCAACCAGGCACTGACCCTGCGTGTCGACCAACTGCTGGCCAACCTCAAAGGCCATCTCAACGCCGCCAGCCTGGATGTGCGCAGCACTCGCCTGGACAATACCGAAGGCGTGCTCAGCGGGCGTGGCGATGTCACCCTCAGCGCCAGCCAATTGTTCGATAACCAACGCGGCAGCGTGATCGCCGACGGTGCCTTGTTGCTGACCAGCGCAACGCTGGACAACCGCAATGGCGAGATCGCGGGCAAGGCGCTTGCGACGATCAGCGCCAGCAACCTCGATAACCAAAACGGCAAACTGATCAGCACCGACGAGCTCAACCTGCGCGGCGCAAACCTTGATAACCGCAACGGTCTGGTAGGTGCCACAAAAGCGCTGAAACTCGACGTGCAGACGCTCGACAACCGCACCGGCGAATTGACCGGCAACGCCGACGTCAGCGTCACCGGTCAGCAGCTCAACAACAGCGACAAAGGTGTGGTGTTCGCAGGCGGTACGTTAAGCCTTGCAGTCGATCAGGTCATCAACCGCACCCTCGGCGAACTCAACGGCGAGCGCCTGACGCTGACCGGCTCCATGCTGGACAACAACGGCGGCAAGCTGCTCAGCCAGCAATCGCTGAAGCTGGATCTCGCCGGTGATTTCGATAACAGCCAGGGTGTGCTTAGCAGCGAAGACGCATTGGCCGTCAAAGCCCGCAGCCTGAATAACAGCAAAGGCAGCCTGTCCAGCGCCAATGGTTTGAGCGTCGCCGTCACCGACAGCCTCAATAACAGCGAAGGCAAACTGGTCACCGACGGCGGCCTGACACTGCAAAGCGCCAATCTTGGCAACCAGCAAGGCATCATCAGCGGCAAAGGCCCGGTCACGGTCAGCACGGGCGAGCTGAACAACCAAACCGGCCGCCTCAACAGCGGCGACACCCTGGCCCTGACCACCGCACAGTTGACCAACGGCGGCAGCATCGGCAGCGCCAAGACGCTGACCGCCAGCGTCACCGGGCTGGATCAGCAGGGCGGTAAGCTGTTCAGCAACGCTGGCTTGAGTCTCGACCTGAACAACGGCCAACTGAAGAACCAAGGCGGATTGATCAACGCTATTGGCCCGCTGACGCTTAACAACCTCAACAGCATCAATAATCAGAACGGTGAAATCTCCAGCGCCCAAGCCTTTACCTTGGCCGCGCAAAGTCTGGATAACAGCAACGGCAAGCTGCTGAGTAATCAGGGCCTGACCCTGCGCGTCAATCAAGCCCTGGCCAACCTCAAAGGCCTGATCGGCGCCGCCAGCCTCGACGCTCACGCAGGCTCCGTCGACAACCGAGGCGGCACTTTGAATAGCCGCAGCGACTTGCAACTGACCAGTGATGGCCTGCTGAACAACCAGGACCAAGGCTTGATCAGTGCCAAGCAAACCCTGAATCTCAACGCCGCCGGCCTCGACACCGGCAACGGCGGTGAGGTCTCGGCCAAAGGTGTGTTGACCGCGAACCTCAACGCTCTGGCCCTGGCGGGCGGTCGCGTTGTGGGTGAGCAGGGAATGACCCTGGACCTCAACAACAGTGATTTGGACAACCGCAACGGTCTGCTGCTGACTAACGGCCCGCTGACCCTGAAAAACCTGGGTGACCTTAATAACCAGGGCGGTGAAATCTCCAGCCTGCAAAGCTTCGCTTTGACGGCGCGCAACCTGGACAACCGCGCCGGCAAGCTGATCAGCAGCCAAGTGCTGACTGTCAACGCGGACACCATGAACAACACCGCCAGAGGCCTGCTGTCCGGCTGGCAAGGTCTGAACGTCAGTGGTGGCAACCTCGATAACCGTAACAACGGCACGCTCTCCAGCCGCAGCGGTGCAATCGATGTGCGCCTGAGCGGCGCGTTGCAAAACAACAACGAAGGCGCGCTGGTTAGCCAGGGCCGCTTGGGCGTCAGTGCCGCCAGCCTGGATAACAGTGGCAAAGGCGTACTTTCCAGTGGCGATGGGCAAACGCTTATCGTGACCGGTGCGCTGACCAACGCCGATGGCGGTTTGATCGAAAGCGGCACCACGCTGGATCTGCAAGCGGTAACACTGACCAACCAAAGCACGATCAACGCCCAACAAGCGATGACCGTCACCGGCACCGACCTGAACAACAACGCCGGCACGTTGGCCACCAACGGTCGCCTGACCCTCAACCTGCTCGGCACCCTCAACAACAGCGGCGGCAGCATTGCCAGTTCCGGCCCACTGCTGCTGCAACGGGCGATGCAGGTCAACAACGACGCCAAGGGCAGAATCATCAGCCAAAGCCTGCTGACGCTGTTCGCCGGTGGCCTGAACAACAGTGGCGGCGGCACCCTTGCCAGTAAGGATCGTGTCGCGATCACCAGCACCGGCATCGTGCAAAATACTAACGACGGCCTGATCTATAGCCAGGACGCCGACGTGCAATTGAACGCAGTGGGATTGAATAACGCCAAGGGCAAGGTGCAGGGCCAGACCGGCCTGAGCCTGGGCGTCAGCGGTGACCTCAATAACCAGGGTGGCACACTCCAGGCCCATAGCCTGAACCTGACTGCCAACCGCCTCGACAACCAGAACGGCTTCATCGCTGCGCAGACCGGCGATGCAGTGGTCAATGCCAACTACTTCGCCAATGCCAACGGCGGGGTGTATGCCACCGGCTTGATGCGAGTCAGTGGTGCACAGCTGGACAACAGCGCCGGGCAAATTGCAGGTCGCGCGGTTGAGCTGAGCGCTGGTGGCGCGTTGATCAACCGCAGCGGTGTGATTGAAAGCGATAGCTCCCTGAGCGTGACAGGCGCCAGTGTCGACAACCAAGGCGGGCAACTGCGCGCGCTGGGCCGTAGCGGCAAAACCAATTTCCAGCTCGGCGGTGCGTTCGATAACCGCAATGGACGACTGGAAACCTCCAACGCTGACCTGACCCTGAATGCCGGCAGCTTCCTGAACCAGGGCGGCAGTCTGCTGCACGGCGGCACCGGCACTTTTGATATCGCCACCGCCAACCTGATCAATGCCGGCGGCAACCTGGTGACCCGTGGTGGCCTGACCCTGGCCGCAGACAGCTGGACCAACAGCAGCGTGATCCAGGCCGGGCGCCTGACGGTCAACGTCAATACCTTGAACCAGACCGCCAGTGGCCAGTTACTCGCCTCCGACAGCCTGACGGGCAACGGCGGCAACTGGAATAACGATGGCCTGATCGCCAGTGATGGCACGGCCAATCTGACGCTGGCCGGCAGTTATGGCGGCAATGGGCGCTACAGCAGCCTGGGCAACCTGGGCTTGAGTGC
>NZ_VBVZ01000268.1 GCF_005863185.1 Pseudomonas edaphica | reverse complement strand
GGATGCCGACGGCCGGGTGGAGTGGGCCAATGCCAACTTCCTGCAAGAACTGATTTACCAGGCCAGTAACATTGTGGGGCGTCTCATTGATGAGCTGGTGCCGCCGCATGTGCGCCAGGACGAATTCCAGCTGCGCTTTAAAAATGCCCTGGTGCGCGGCGAACACTTCGCCGGCACCGTGCGCCTGATGCGTGGCAACGGCAAGGAAGCGTGGCTGCGCTCGATTGTGCAGCCGGTGCGCAACTCGGAGGGGCGCATCAAGCATTTTTCGATTTACTCAAGCGACCTCACCCGCACCATCGAGGCGTCGCGCGAGCATGAAAACCTGATTACCGCGCTGGTGCGCTCCACGGCGGTGATCGAGTTCGACCTCGACGGGCATGTACTCACGGCCAACGATCGCTTTCTCGGCGGCATGGGTTACAGCCTGGCGCAGATCCAGGGCAAACATCACCGCATGTTCTGCGAACCGCAGGAGTACAACAGTGCCGAATACCAACAGTTCTGGAAGCGCCTGAACGCCGGTGAATTTGTTGCGGCACGCTTCAAGCGGGTCGACAGCCATGGCCGCACGGTTTGGCTGGAAGCCACGTACAACCCGGTGCTGGACGCCAATGACCGCCTGTACAAAGTGGTCAAGTTCGCCACGGTGATTACCGATCAGGTCAATCAGGAACAAGCCGTGGCCGAGGCTGCCAATATCGCCTACAGCACCTCGCTGCAAACCGACAACAGCGCCCAGCGCGGCACCACCGTGGTAACCCAGGCGGTGGATGTGATGCGTGATCTGGCCAAGCATATGCAACAGGCCGGTGACGGCATCGAGGCGCTGAATGCCCAATCCCAAGTGATCGGCACTATCGTCAAGACCATCAGCGGTATCGCCGAACAGACCAACCTGCTGGCGCTCAACGCAGCCATTGAAGCGGCACGTGCCGGTGAACAGGGCCGTGGCTTTGCGGTGGTGGCCGATGAGGTACGTCAGTTGGCCTCGCGTACCAGCAAAGCCACGGAAGAGATTGTCGGCGTAGTCCGCCAGAACCAGGACATGGCCCGCGATGCAGTGACCTTGATGAACGATGGCCGCCTGCAGGCCGAACAAGGCCTGGCCCTGGCGGCCGAGGCGGGCACGGTGATCGTGGAGATCCAGGACGGTGCGCAAAAAGTCGTCAGCGCGGTGGGCCAGTTCGCCAATCAGCTGTCGAGCTGACCCGTAGGGCGTGTGCTTGAGGTATCGTAGGTTTTTTCTTGCTTGAAGAGCCGACCCTCCATGAGCCCGACCCACCGTCGCCCCGTTCCGCTGTCCAAGGCCTACCGCTTGCTCAACCACGGCCCGACTGTGCTGGTCAGCGCAGCCCACGATGGCAAACGCAACATCATGGCCGCCGCCTGGGCGATGCCGCTGGATTTTGAACCGCCCAAAGTCGCCGTGGTGTTGGACAAGTCCACCTGGACCCGGCAACTGCTGGAAGGCGCCGGCACGTTTGTGTTGCAAGTACCCTGTGTGGCGCAGGCCGATCTGGTGCAGACGGTCGGCAATACCAGCGGTTCCGAGACCGACAAGTTCGCCGCCTACGGCCTGCACACCTTCAGTGGCGAGCACACCCAGGCGCCGCTTCTGGAAGGCTGCGTGGCCTGGCTGGAGTGCCGCTTGCTGCCCGAGCCGCACAACCAGCAGACCTACGACCTGTTTCTCGGCGAAGTGATCGGCGCCTATGCCGACGAGCGCGTGTTCAGCGACGGGCATTGGCACTTCGAAGGGCATGACGAATTGCGCACCTTGCACCATATCGCCGGCGGAAATTTCCTCAGCATCGGTGCGCCGGTTGTCGGGCGCCAGCTGTAAGCCACGGCTGCAGCGTGCTGCAGGCCGGGTGAGTGTTTTTGCCGGCGACCCCGCATTGTGGGAGCTGGCTTGCCTGCGATAGCGTGTGTCAGGCACCCAATATATTGACTGATGCACCGCCATCGCAGGCAAGCCAGCTCCCACAGGTTTAATCGCATTTCAGGTGGGCCAATCAGCGCCCTAGCATCTTCACCCATCGCGACGGCGGCATGCCGTAGGTGCTGCGAAATTGCCGGGTCATATGGCTCTGGTCGGTGAAACCTGCGGTCAGGGCCGCGTCCACCAGCGATTGGCCCTGGGCCAGCAAGCTGCGCACCAAGTCCAGCCGGCGCATGGTCAGGTAGCGGTAGGGGCTGGTGCCGAACAACAAACGAAAATCTCGCGACAGCGCCCAGCGATCGCGACCGCAGTGGTCGGCCATTTCATCCAGGGTGATGCTGCGGCCCAGGGCGCTGTGGATAAACTCGCGGGCGCGCTCGGCAGCCACATAATCGAACGACTTGCGGCTGATGATCGCGCCGGATGCCGCGTTCAGCGCGTGTGCCAGGTCGAACAGGGCGTCCTGTTCCTGCATCGGGTCAACCGGGCAGTCGAGGTTTTGCAGCAACACTTCGCTGGCGCGGAAAAGGCGTGGGTCAGTCGACAAACCGTTGTGGATAAACGGCAGTGGCCGACCACCGAGAATCTGCTGGATCAGCGCCGGCTCCACATAAATCATCCGGTACTTGAACCCCTCCACGCTGCTGGCGCGGCCGTCATGGGATTCATCGGGGTGAATCACCATGGTCCTGCCCGGCAGGCTATGGGTCATGCAGCCACGGTAGTGGTAGCTTTGCACGCCAAACAAGGTGCGGCCGATGGCGTAGGTGTCGTGGCGATGCGGGTCAAACGCAAAGCCTGCAAAGTACGCCTCGATACGGTCCAGGCCGCTGGCGTGCGGGGCGCGGTGCAGCCAGTCGAGGGTGGAAGTGGGTTGGCCCATGATGACTTGTCACATGTAGAGGTGGAAACACGTTAACCGAGTCTGCATCGGTTGTCTGCCGAGGTCTTGTACGATTGTGCAGGCGTTGGGCGAGGCCTATGATCCGGGTTCGTGTACTGCGCTGACGGAGCTGCCCATGGACGTTATCAACCCTGCCTATGTGGCCCCGCTGGTCTCGCTGGCGCTGCTGTGGACGGTCGCTGTCGTAACGCCTGGGCCGAACTTTTTCAACACCGCGCAGTTGGCTGCCAGCTGCTCCAGGCGCCATGGCGTTGTGGCGTCGGCGGGTGTAGCCAGCGGCACGATCATTTGGGGCTTGGCGGGCGGCTTGGGCATCAAGTCGCTGTTTACCGCCGCGCCGATGCTCTACCTCGCATTCAAGATCATCGGCGGTTGCTACCTGATCTACCTTGGGCTCAAGTTGTTCAAACGCTCGGCTCCGGCTGCGGGCCAGACGGTTCTCCCCGATGCGACGCGACGCTCATTGTTCTCTGCCTGGCGGTTCGGTTTACTGGGCAACTTGTCCAACCCCAAGGCTGCGCTGTTCGTCGCGACGGCCTTTGCCTCGACCATGCCGCCATCTCCTTCGCCCGCGCTGCTTACCCTGGCCGTCATCACCATGGCCACCTTGTCGTTCAGTTGGTATTCCAGTGTTGCCCTGGTGTTTTCCAGCGAGCGCATGGCCAGCCTTTACGCGCGTTCACGCAAATGGCTCGACCGCTTTGCCGGTGGTTGCTACCTGCTGTTCGGCGCACATCTGGTAGCGAATCGCTGACCGCTCATGGTAAGAAGCCTTACTTTCAACAGTGAGGCCGGGTCATGAGCAAGGTGCGTGTAGGTATTATTTTTGGTGGCCGTTCGGCCGAGCACGAAGTCTCGTTGCAGTCGGCGCGCAATATCGTCGATGCGCTGGACCGTTCGCGCTTTGAGCCGGTCTTGATCGGCATCGACAAGGCCGGCCACTGGCACCTCAACGACACGTCGAACTTTCTGATCAACCAGGAAAACCCGGCGCTCATCGCTCTTAACCAATCCAACCGTGAACTTGCAGTGGTGCCGGGCAAGGCCAACCAGCAAGTGGTGGAAACCTCCGGTCAGGGCCTGCTGGAACATATCGACGTGATCTTCCCCATCGTCCACGGCACCCTCGGCGAAGACGGCTGCCTGCAAGGCCTGCTGCGCATGGCCGACCTACCTTTCGTCGGCTCCGACGTGCTGGGTTCGGCGGTCTGCATGGACAAAGACATCAGCAAGCGTCTGCTGCGCGATGCCGGTATTGCTGTCACACCGTTTATCACCCTGACTCGCCGCAACGCGGCGCGTACCTCGTTTGAAGCGGCTGTGAACAAGCTCGGTTTGCCGATGTTCGTCAAACCCGCCAACCAGGGTTCTTCGGTGGGTGTGAGTAAGGTTGGCAACGAGGTCGAGTACCACGCTGCTGTTGAACTGGCCTTGGGCTTCGATGAAAAAGTGCTGGTGGAGTCCGCGGTCCAGGGCCGTGAAATCGAATGCGCCGTATTGGGCAACGACAACCCCATCGCCAGTGGCTGTGGCGAGATTGTGGTGAGCAATGGCTTCTATTCCTACGACAGCAAATACATCGACGGCCAGGCAGCCCAAGTGGTGGTGCCGGCCGATATCAGCGTCGAAGCCAGCGAGCGCATTCGCCACCTCGCCATTGAGGCGTTTGAAGTGCTGGGCTGCGCCGGCCTGGCGCGGGTTGATGTGTTCCTCACCGATGACGGTGAAGTGCTGATCAACGAGATCAACTCACTGCCAGGCTTCACACGTATCAGCATGTACCCGAAGCTGTGGCAGGCGGCGGGGATGAGTTACAGCGAGCTGGTGAGCCGGTTGATCGAGCTGGCGCTGGAGCGGCATGCCGGGCGTAAGGGGCTTAAGATCAGCCGATGAAATGACTCGAGTAACATGTGGCCTCTGTGGCGAGGGAGCTTGCTCCCGTTGGGGCGCGAAGCGGCCCCAACACCAGACAGCACGGTTCTACCTTGAAATAACGTAGTGGCTAAATTGGGGCTGCTGCGCAGCCCAACGCGGGGCAAGCCCGCTCGCCACAAAAGCGCCCTTGGCACTGATCAGGGGTTGCGAGCAATCCACGAATAGATCAACGTCTTCGCTTCTTCAGGGTGATGCGTGCGCCTGCGATAGCTGGCGAAAGTGGAGGATGTGCAATACGTACACACTTCACTGACTTCGATCTGCTCACGCTTAAGCCCTGCTGCTAACAGCAACATTACCCCGAAGCCGCTCAAATCAAACCAGGCACTTCCTGTTTGCCTGGCATAGGGCGGGGCAATTTCGGGGGGCAGCAATGGCGCCGGTTGTACGAAGCTCCACGGTGCCCGGTCGTCAGGCCACAGATGGCCTTGATCCGCCTGAAACTGCGCAATAAAGTCCTCGCTCACTTCATAGCAGCACGGTTTGATTGACGGCCCGATTGCCACCTGCAACTGCTCCACGGCGATGCCTTTGTCGGCAAATTGCTGCACGGCATTGGCGATGATCCCGCCTTGCAACCCCTTCCAACCGCCATGCACCGCTGCGACCGTCGCACCGTCTTCAGCCGCGATAAGAATGGGCAGGCAATCGGCTGTGATCACCGCAATCGGCTGATGCTCGCGCGTGAACACGCCATCCGCCGCCACGCTGTTGGTTGCCAACTGCGCCTGCCATTCAATCACCGTCGCGCTGTGTACCTGCTTGCAGATGAACACTGCGTCCGGGCGCTGCGGGTCATTGATCGAGCAAAAACCATGGTCGACGCCGCCAAGGGCGCCGAGGTTATCGGCCTGTTGCACAGCACGCTCTCCGTTCGTAGAACATTCAGTCACCGACCGCTTCGCCTTCGCGCCGAGGGTCGGCGCCGCCGCTCAGGGTTACCTTGCCTTGAGCATCGCGCGTGCGAACAATGGCCTGGATGCCGCTGGTCATATCGATTTCGCTCAACGCGTGGCCCTTGTCACTCAGCGCTTGTTTCAACGCAGGGCTGAACAGGCCGGCCTCCAACTCGGTCGCGCCGTTGCGGCTACCAAAGTTGGGCAGGCTGATGGCGGCTTGCGGGTCGAGGTTCCAGTCGAGCATTGCCACCAGGGATTTGCTCACGTATTCGATGATTTGCGAACCGCCCGGTGAACCCACCGTCGCCAGCAGCTCGCCGCTCTTGCGGTCGAACACCAGGGTAGGCGCCATGGCTGAGCGAGGGCGCTTGCCGGGTTCGACGCGGTTGGCCACGGGCTGGCCGTTTTCTTCAGGGATAAACGAAAAGTCGGTCATCTGGTTGTTGAGCAAAAAGCCCTGAACCATCACGTGGGAGCCGAACGCCGCTTCTACCGTGGTGGTCATCGACACCGCGCCGCCCTGGTCATCCACTGCCACCACTTGCGAGGTGGAGATGCGCAGCGGCGAGCGGTCCGGCGCGTAGGCCACCTGGATGCCCGCTGGTGTGCCCGGCTTGGCAATGCCCATGCTGCGTTCGCCAATCAATGTGGCGCGCTGTGCCAGGTAGTTGGGGGCGACAAGGCCTGCGACCGGTACTGGGGTGAAGTCCGAGTCGGCCACATACAGCGCACGGTCGGCAAACGCCAGGCGGCCGGCTTCGGCGATCAGGTGTACGGCTTCGGGCACAGGCTCAAGGCCGGCAGGCGATGCACTCTTCACCGGTTTCATCGGCGCGATGGCCAGGCGCGGGTCACGGGCCTCCACTGCCTGCAAGGTGCCGAGGATCTGTGCGACGGCTATCCCGCCCGACGACGGCGGCGGCATGCCGCACACCCGGTATTGCTTGTAGTCGGTGCACAACGGCGTGCGTTCCTTGGCGGTGTAGCCTTTAAGGTCAGCCTGCGAGAGGCTGCCCGCATTGCGATTGCCCTGGACCTTGCGCGCGATTTCATCGGCAATCGGCCCGTGGTACAGCGCGTCTGGCCCTTCCTTGGCGATGCGCTTGAACACAGCAGCCAGCGCCGGGTTTTTCAACAGTGTGCCGGTGGCTTTAGGCGAGCCATCGGCGTTCAGAAAGTAAGCCGCCATTTCCGGCGACTGGGGAATGTAGCGGTCGGCCGCAATCAGTGCGTGCAAGCGTGGGGAAATCGCGAAGCCTTGCTCCGACAGCCTGATCGCCGGTTCAAACAACTTGGACCATTGCAGGTGCCCGGTCTTTTGATGCGCCATCTGCAGTGCCCGCAAGACGCCCGGCGTGCCGACCGAACGCCCGCCAATCTGCGCTTCGGGAAACGCCATCGGCGTGCCGTCGGCCTTCAGGAACAAGCGCTCAGTCGCGCCGGCGGGTGCCGTTTCACGGCCGTCATAGGCGTGTACGTTCTTGCCATCCCACAGCATGATGAACGCGCCGCCGCCGATGCCGGAAGACTGCGGTTCCACCAGGGTCAGCACCGCCTGCATCGCTATCGCGGCGTCAATCGCCGAACCTCCCTGGCGCAACATCTCCCGCCCGGCTTCGGCCGCCAGCGGGTTGGCGGCGGCGGCCATATGGCGTTCGGCGTGGCGGGTGGTGAGGTCGGTGCGGTAACCCGAGCCCAGTTCCGGTGCCGGAGGCTGTTCGTTGACAGGTGTGTGGCAGCCGGCCAGCACCAGGGCTGCGGCAACCATCGACAGTTGACGGCGGGAAATCGTGAACACGCGCTGAACTCCGTTCATTTTGAGAATGATCTGTTGTCCTTGGGCAATCCCTTTTACAGGTAAATCGTGCCTTGCAGGTAGAGTGCTGCATGGCCTGAGATGATCACGCGGTCACCTTTGAGTTCACACCGCAGTTGCCCACGGCGCCTGCCGCCCTGTTCGGCGCTCAACTGCGACTTGCCCAGGCGCTCGGCCCAGAACGGTGCCAGCGAGGTGTGTGCCGAGCCGGTGACCGGGTCTTCATTGACGCCCACATTCGGGCCAAACCAACGGGAAACAAAATCAAAGCGCGTGCTTTTGGCCGTCACTGCTATCCCGCGTTTGGGCAGGCCCTTGAGGCGTGCGAAATCTGGCGTGAGTGCCGCGACCTGGGCTTCGTCATCAACGACAACGATATAGTCATCAGTGGCATACACCTCGGCGTGTTCGAGCCCCAGCGCGCTCAACATGCCGGCTGGCGGCTCGCAACGCTCGGGCTGTTTGGCCGGGAAGTCCATTGCCAGTTCGTCGCCATTGCGCGTCACGCGAAGCTCACCGCTGCGGGTGGCAAAACGCAAGATCTCAGGGGGATTCGGGAGTTTGTGAATCAGCACCCAGGCAGCGGCCAACGTCGCATGGCCACACCTGTCTCTTATACAAA
>NZ_VBVZ01000267.1 GCF_005863185.1 Pseudomonas edaphica | reverse complement strand
GCACGGGCGCAAAAACTCGATGATGATCTCGGTGCTGATGATGTGCGCCGGTTCGCTGGTCATCGCCTTTTTGCCCACCTACAAAGATATCGGCGCCTGGGCGCCGGCCTTGCTGCTGGTGGCGCGCAGGAGTGGACGCAGAGTTTTATCCTCGATGCCCGCTCCGGCTTCACCCAGGGCACGGTGGGTTTCGGTGTGGATGTATTGGGCATGTACTCGCAAAAGCTCGATGGCGGGCGCGGCACCGGCGGCACCCAGCTGTTGCCGCTGGACCGCGACGGCCGCCCGGCGGATAACTTCGGGCGTCTTGGGGTCGCGTTCAAGGCGCGAATCTCCAAGACCGAAGTCAAGGTCGGCGAATGGATGCCGGTGCTGCCGATTTTGCGCTCGGACGACGGCCGCTCCCTGCCGCAAACCCTGCGTGGCGGGCAGATCACCTCAAAGGAGATCGACGGCCTGACCCTCTATGGCGGCCAGTTCCGCGCCAACAGCCCACGCGACGACAGCAGCATGACCGACATGTCGATGGTCGGTAAAACCGCCTTCACCTCCGACCGCTTCAACTTCCAGGGCGGTGAATACGCGTTCAACGACAAACGCACCCAGATCGGTGTGTGGAATGCCCAACTCAAAGACATTTACAGCCAGCAATACATCAACCTGATCCATAGCCAGCCCATAGGCGACTGGACCCTGGGCGCCAACCTCGGCTTTTTCTACGGCAAGGACGACGGCAGCGCCCGGGCAGGTGACTTGGACAACAAGACCTGGTCCGGCCTGTTCTCCGCCCGTTACGGCGGCAACACCTTCTATGTCGGCCTGCAAAAACTCACCGGCAACAGTGCCTGGATGCGCGTCAACGGCACCAGCGGCGGCACCCTGGCCAATGACAGCTATAACTCCAGCTACGACAACGCCCAGGAAAAGTCCTGGCAAGTGCGCCACGACTACAACTTCGCCGCGCTGGGCATACCTGGCCTGACTTTGATGAACCGTTATATCAGCGGTAGCAACGTGCATACCGGCACCATCACCGACGGCAAGGAATGGGGGCGCGAGAGCGAAGTGGGCTATACGGTGCAAAGCGGCACCTTCAGGAACCTCAATGTGCGCTGGCGCAACTCCACGATGCGTCGTGATTACAGCAACAACGAATTTGATGAGAACCGGTTGATCGTCAGCTACCCGATAAGTCTGCTGTAAACCAGCGTCGGACTTACTGTATGGTGCGCGCCTGCCGCTGCTGATCCGCCCAGCAGCGGCCTCTATTCGAGCGCATGCACACCATGAAATTCTTCGCCATGCTGGTCCTGGCTCTGAGCCTTTGCGGCTGCATCGGCGCACCTGTCGTCCTGACGCCGCAGACGGCGCAACGCTTGCAGGCTCAGGCGCCCATCCGCTTTTTGTTGACCTTCGATGACGGCCCCAGCGCCTCGGGTTATAACAACCCCAGCCGGTCGGTGATGGCCGATTTGCTGCACAACCCGATACTGCCGGGCATCAAGGCGGTATTTTTCCTGCAGACCGAAGCGTCCCGCTCCGGTGGCAGCCTGCGGGGTCGCAAGACCATGGAGCGCGAATACGCCGCCGGGCATGTGTTGGCCTTTCACACAGCCACGGCGTTTCACACCAACCACCGTTGGCTCAATGACGCCGAGCTGGAAAGCACCCTCACCGAGGGCGCAGCCGACATTGCGTCGATCACTGGCACTGCGCCCACGCTGGTACGCCCACCCTTCTGGAACTACGACCGGCGCACCTTCGCCGCCTACCAGCGCCACGGCATGCATGTGCTGCTGACTGACCTGAGTGCCAATGACGGAAAAATCTGGGGTTTCAATGGCAGCCCACGCCGGCGAGCGAACTTGTATCGGCAACTGTCTGTGGTGCGCGAACGCATTGCTCTGGGCGAACTGCCAACGGTGGACGGCGTGATACCCGTGGTGGTGACCTTCCACGATATCAACCGTTACACCGCGCGACACATGCAGGAGTACTTGCAAATCCTGATGGACAGCGCTCGGATCAATGGCATGAAGGTCGCAGCCGAGCCGTTCTACACCGACCACGCCACGCTGGAACGCGCAGCGTTGGCACGCACAGTCAAGGATATGAATGAAGTAGTGCATCTGCCGGGGGTGTGGAACTGGGTGTGGGATGCGGACTCGCATTAGTCGCTCTGCGACGACCGGTTATATTTGCTGCTACTTGCGCTTGCCGCTCATGGGGAACTCAAGTTCACGCCGCCAACACACATAGGGACGTCAATAAAAAAGAGAATCCCATGAACGTCACTTCGCCATCGCTTAATCAGCATTCGATTGCCCTCCCGGATACAACGCCAACAGCATCGCAAGCGCCCATTGAGATCAGTGCCCGGCGTTCCTACTACGTGGGGCGCGACAGACCGATAGATTTTCTATACCTATCCTCGCATTCCAAACTCACTCCCGATCAGCATCCGCTGGACAGTACCCAAAAAAAATACATCAACACCGACGTATTGCGACACGACAAGCACGTGAAGTTCTACCAGGAAATCGCCTACATAAGCGAAAACGGCAAGCCGATAGGCTCGTCCTCCAACGAACTTGTAATCGAGACCGGTAACCGTGCCGACAAGGTAACCATTAAAAAAGTCCCGGGTCATAGTCTGATCGCGACCATCAACAATAAGCCCTATCAACTGAACCTGCTGACGTCCCCTGACGGCAGTGAATCGCAACCCTTACGCATCAGGACCAACGGGGGCGACGATTGTGTTCTGATCGATCCTGAAGTTAAAAACGCCATTCGCATCGAGCTCGGCGCCGGCAATGATTACGCGCGTGCCGGCGCAGGAGACACCCGCCTCTATGGCGGTGCGGGGAACGATATGCTCAAGCTTGGGAGCGGCGACGGCATCGCATTCGGTAACGATGGCAATGACGTGTTGATCGCCGGCACCGGGAACGGTGTCCTGAAAGGCAACAATGGCAATGACCGTATGCAGGCAGGAAAAGGCTCGGCTGATCGTCGCCTGTTCATGGACGGCGGCGACGGTCACGACTTCATGATTGTCACGCGCAACGACACTCAAATCCCGACAGTCCTGCACGGTGGCAAAGGTGAAAACCTGATCGTCACAAATGGCCCCGCCACAATTTACACCGGGCGCGACAAAAACATCGTCAGGTCTGATAACGACAATACCGTCATCTACGCCAAACCGTCGGACGAGGTTCATCGTACCCCGGGCTCCCAGCGCGTTCACACGCAACACAGCGAGGTGGGCAAAAGTGGCTATGTGATTGAGGGCTCTGCCGAGTTCGTACAAAACGTAGAAGACGATATGGAGCTGCTAAGAATATCCCGGCAAGGCAAGAGAATGCTCGGTACTGCCGACGCCGCCGCTCAGAGGAATGATTCCCCGGTACGCATTACTGAATTGACGGAGGACAACGGCAGCTACTACTTCAGTAATGCGGCCATTCGCAACCACCTCGAAGCAGGCCACTCTATGGATACGCTGGCACCTGCGGCCCAAGGCTTCATCACACACCAACAAGCTGGCGCCGTCGCAACGGGTGCGCAGATACAATACAACCCCTCGTATTCGCTGGATGCAGACAGCGCACCCGTCAACGCCCTCTATCACGAAATGGCCCACGCCTATAATGGCGCCTCGGGAACGTTCCTCGCAGGCAGCACCGCCATACCGGAGAACCCCGACGGTGAACCCAATGATGAACGGCAAGCCGTAGGGCTGTTTACCGTTGCTCAGCCATTTAATTTTGTAGGTCACCCCGCGGCCGAACCGAGTACAACAAACCCCAAGCCGTTTTCCGAAAATGGGTTTCGAGAGGAGATGCGCCGTCAGTTACGCACTACCTACACCTGAGGGGTATTGAGCGAGGGAGTGGGTTGATCAAACCGACTCCCGTGACTCGACGCCCAGCTCATCCCACACCGACTCGGCCAAGTGGAACGTCGCATTGGCTGCCGGTATCCCGCAGTAGATCGCGCTCTGCATCAGCACTTCCTTGATCTCGGCGCGTGTCACGCCGTTGCTGGCGGCGGCACGCAGGTGAAGTTTTAATTCTTCACTACGATTCATGCCGATCAACATGGCGATGGTGATCAGGCTGCGGGTATGCCGAGGCAGGCCGGGGCGGGTCCAGATATCACCCCAGGCGTGGCGGGTGATCATTTCCTGGAACTCGCTGTTGAACTCGGTCAGGGCATTGAGGCTGCGGTCGACATGGGCATCGCCCAGCACTTCGCGACGCACTTGCAGGCCATCGGCATAACGTTGTTTCTCGTCCACAAAAACTCCTTAAACATTTGATAGAAGCTCGAACACGTGTGGCGAGCAGGCTTGCCCTGCGCTGGGGCGCGAAGCGGCCCCAAAACCTGGCGATGCGGTTCATCGGGAAGAACGCGATGGCTGTATCAGGGCCGCTTCGCCGCCCAACGCAGGGCAAGCCTGCTCACCACAACAAACCTGTCTGTCACAACAAGCCTGCTATACAGAACACGTCAGCTCTCCAGAACAAGCTCGCTGCCACAGGTTTAATCAGCCAACAGGAACGCCAGCACGCGGTCGCTGAACGCGGCGCCGGCCTGTACGTTGGACAGGTGCGCCGCGTAGAACTCGGCGTACTCGGCGCCCTTGATCTGATTCTGGATAAAGCGGCTGCCGGCCGGCGGCGTAACGGCATCTTCGGTGCCGGCAATCGCCAGGGTCGGCACTTGGATCGTGGACAGTTGCTCGCGCAAATCCGCATCACGTACGGCTGCGCAGTTGGCGGCGTAACCTTGGGGCGACGTGGCGGCAAGCATGTCGGTAATCTGCTGGGCCTGGTGCGGGTTGGCGGCGGCGAAATCGGCGGTAAACCAGCGTGCAATCGACGCATCGCGCAGCGCTACCATGGCCGCCGCACCGTCACGCAAAACCATCTCGATTCGCGGGTTCCAGATCTCCGGCGTGCCGATCCTGGCGGCGGTGTTGCACACCACCAGGCGCAGCAGGCGATCACCTGCGTGGATGCCCAGCCATTGGCCGATCAGGCCGCCCATGGACAGCCCGCAAAAATGCGCACGCTGAATATCCAGCGCATCGAGCAACGCAATCACATCGCGACCCAGCTGCTCGATGCTGTACGGCCCTTCGGTGACCAGGGATTTGCCATGGCCACGGGTATCGAAACGCAGTACGCGAAAGTGCTGGGTGAAGGCCGGGATCTGGATGTCCCACATATGCAGGTCGGTGCCCAACGAGTTGGACAACACCAGCACCGGCGCGCCCTCAGGCCCGTCCAGTTGGTAATGCAATGGGCCTTCGGCCAGTTGTACAAATGCCACGGCGGTCTCCTTACGCAGTCAAAGCAAAATGGTCGGTCACCGCACGGGTAACCCAGGTTTGAGCCTGGCCCAAGTAATGGGCCGGATCGAGCAGGCGGTCCAGTTCCACCGCCGACAACTCGGCGGTGACCTGTGCTTCGTCCGCCAGAACCGCGCGCAGATGTCGCCGTTCGGCGACGGCGCGTTTACAACATTGCTCCAATAGATGGTGAGCGGTCTCGCGGCCCAGGCGTTGGGCAAGCACGATACTCACGGCTTCGGCCAGCACCAGCCCTTGGGTCAGGTCGAGGTTGTGCGCCATGCGCTCGGGGTCGACCTCCAAGCCTTGGCTCACCAACAGCGCCTGTTTCAAGGCACCGGACACCAGCCGACAAATCTCTGGCAGGGTTTCCCACTCGGCGTGCCACAGGCCCAGGCTGCGCTCGTGCTCCTGGGGCATCGCGCTGAACATCGTCGCCACCAGCCCCGGCACGCGGGTGGCAGCGCTGATCAACACGGCGGCGCCCACCGGGTTGCGCTTATGCGGCATGGTCGATGAGCCGCCCTTGCCCGGCGCCGACGGCTCGAACACCTCCGCCGCTTCGGTCTGCATCAGCAGGCTGAGGTCGCGCCCCAGTTTGCCAAGGCTGCCGGCGATCAGGCCGAGCACACTGGCAAACTCCACCAGCCGATCACGTTGGGTGTGCCAGGGTTGCTCGGGCAAGCCCAGTTGCAACTCAGCCGCCAAGGCGTGCGCCACCGGCATGGCGTGCTCACCAAGTGCCGCCAGGGTGCCGGACGCGCCACCGAACTGCAGCACCAACAAGCGCGGCTTCAGCTCGGCCAGGCGCTGGCGACTGCGCGTCACCGCGCCCAGCCACCCGGCAATTTTCATCCCCAGCGTGACCGGCGTCGCATGCTGCAGCCAGGTCCGCCCGGCCAAAGGTACGTCGGCATAACGCTGGGCCTGGGCAGCAAGCACCTCGCCCAATTGCGCCAGGTCCGCTTCAATCAGCGCCAACGCCTGGCGCAGTTGCAACACCAGCCCGGTGTCCATCACATCCTGGCTGGTCGCGCCCAGGTGCACGTAACGCTCGGCACCGGCATCTTCAGCGGCAATCAACTTGCCCAAGGCCTTCACCAGCGGAATTGCCGAATTCCCCGCCGAGGCAATCGCCTCGCCCAGGGCATCCACATCGTAAAGCGAAGCCAGGCACGCCTGGGCAATCGGTGCGACGGCGGCTTGCGGAATCAGCCCGACCCGGGCCTCGGCCCGGGCCAACGCCGCTTCGAAATCCAGCATGCCCCGCAAACGTCCCTGGTCGCAGAACACCTCGGCCATGCTGTCAGCGGTGAAGTAAGCGTCGAACAGTTGATTGCTCGTGCGCAGTGTCATAACTCATCCCTAGAGGTCGTGATGTAGATAAGCCGCCTGTTTGGGCAGACGCAGGCTGAACAGGAAAGCGACCGCCATCATCGCGGTGACGTACCAGTAAAAGGTATTTTCCATGCCAATGGATTTCAGGCTCAACGCAACGACTTCGGCCGAACCACCAAAAATCGCATTCGCCACCGCATACGCCAGGCCCACACCCAGTGCGCGCACCTGCGGCGGGAACATCTCCGCTTTGACCAGGCCGCTGATCGAGGTGTAGAAGCTGACGATCGCCAAAGCCAGGGTGATCAACACAAAGGCCAGGAACGGACTGGTGACGGTTTTCAGGGTCAGCAGGATCGGCACGGTGAACAGCGTGCCCAGGCCTGCGAACCAGAGCATCGAATTACGTCGACCGATCTTGTCCGCCAACATGCCGAACAGCGGCTGCATGCACATGTACAGGAACAGCGCGCCGGTCATGATGTAGCTCGACGTCTTGGCGTGCATGCCCACGGTGTTCACCAGGTATTTCTGCATGTACGTGGTAAAGGTGTAGAAAATCAACGAGCCACCGGCGGTGTAGCCCAGCACGGTAATGAAGGCTTTGCCGTGGTCGCGGAACAGCGCGACGATGCTGCCGGCGTCTTTGTCTTCACGCATTTCCTTGCTGGTGGTTTCTTTCAAGGTGCGACGCAGCAGCAGGGAGATCACCGCAGCAATGGCACCGATCACGAACGGAATACGCCAGCCCCAGGCGCGCAGTTCTTCTTCACTCAGGATCTGTTGCAGGATCACCACCACCAGCACCGCCAGCAATTGGCCGCCGATCAGGGTCACGTATTGGAATGACGCAAAAAAGCCGCGCTGGCCCTTGAGTGCCACTTCACTCATGTAGGTCGCCGTGGTGCCGTATTCGCCACCCACCGACAGGCCCTGGAACAGGCGCGCCACCAGCAGCAAGGCCGGCGCCCAGGCGCCGATATCTTTGTAGGTGGGCAAAAAGGCGATGACCAGCGAACCGGCGCACATCATCAGCACCGAGATCATCATCGAGTTTTTGCGCCCGTGCTTGTCGGCCACTCGGCCAAACAGCCAGCCACCGATGGGTCGCATCAGGAATCCGGCAGCAAACACCCCGGCGGTGTTGAGCAACTGGACCGTGGGATCGTCCGAGGGGAAAAACGCCGGGGCAAAATAAATCGCGCAGAAGGCATAGACGTAGAAGTCGAACCATTCGACCAGGTTGCCGGAGGAGGCCCCGACAATCGCAAAAATCCGTTTGCTGCGTTCTTCTCCGGTGTAGTGACTCGTTTTTGTTGTCATGTTTTTTTACTCAGTGGGAACGGTTATAGCCTAGACATACTTTGCAACAACCATGTTCCGCAAGCAGACTTTTGCATAGGTGCGGCCTTGAGGGCGCCATCGCAGGCAAGCCAGCTCCCACCTTTGAACC
>NZ_VBVZ01000266.1 GCF_005863185.1 Pseudomonas edaphica | reverse complement strand
GACGGTATGTCAGCCACCGAATGTAGTGACTGATTCACCGCCATCGCGGGCAAGCCCGCTCCCACAGGTTAAAGCCGCTCAATCTCAACCCTGACGCGCCGCCAGCACCGAATAGCTGTTCATCAAGTTCCGATAGTTAGGAATCCGCTGCGACAACAAATTCCCCAGCCCCTCGATATCGTTGCGCCAGTCACCCTGCAACTCACACGCCACCGAAAACCAATTCATCATCTGCGCTCCCGCTTGCACCATCCGGCTCCACGCCGCCTGCTGCACCGTCGTATTAAACGTACCCGACGCATCCGTCACCACAAACACCTCAAACCCCTCCGCCAGCGCCGACAACGTCGGGAACGTCACACACACATCCGTCACCACACCCGCAATAATGATCTGCTTACGCCCAGTCGCCTTGACCGCCTTGACGAAATCCTCGTTGTTCCACGCATTGATCTGACCAGGGCGAGCGATGTACGGCGCCTGCGGGAACATCTCCTTCAACTCCGGCACCAACGGGCCGTTAGGGCCTTGCTCGAAACTGGTGGTGAGAATGGTCGGCAAGTTGAAGAACTTGGCGACGTCCGCCAGGGCCAGCACGTTGTTCTTGAACTCGTTGGGGGAGAAGTCCTGTACCAGCGAGATCAGGCCGGTTTGGTGGTCGATCAGCAGAACAATGGCGTCGTCTTTGTTCAAGCGGCTGAGGGTTGGCGTGCTCATGGTTGAAGTCCTTTTTTGATTGGGTTGGTTTGGCGTTGCGTTCAACATGGGCACAGATTAATGGGTGGGTTGGACGTGATAAATCGGCTGGCATGTGTCTTACCGTCAACTTAAAAAGGACAATCAAACTGACGGAACAAACACGGGGACTTTTTGGCCGCTCGGCGTGGGCGCAAACGCCACCTCGAGCCGTTGCCCGATGCGCAAGCGGTGCGCAGCCTCACACTGGATGACCGACAACATCGTTGGCCCTTCGTCGAGCGTCACGTAGGCAATGCAATGCACGTCGTCTGCGCGCCCGCTATAGCTGAAGCTGTACAAGGTGGCGCCACCGCTGGCGACGATCCAATCGGTTGCGGTGCTGCCGGTGAACGGGCTGTGATCGCGGGGGTAGTAGTAGGCCTTGCCGGTGTCCAGGCAACGGCGTAGCAACAGTTGGTCTTGATTGGCGGCAGCCCAGAAGGGCGCACTTTCCGCGGTGATGTGCGGTGAGGTCAGTGGCATATCAAAGGCGCTCCAGTATGAGTGTGGCGCTGCCGTGGCGTGAGCCCAGCAGGCCGCCGGTGCCGTGGGCCAGAGCCAGTGCGCAATGGGGCCGTTGAACGGCCGGGTGTGCTTCGCCGCGCAACTGGCGCACAGCCTCGATCAGCCTGGCCATGCCGCCGCGATGGCCGGGGTGGTTATTGCACAGGCCGCCGCCGTCAGTGTTTACCGCCAAGGGGCCGACACCGCTGATCAACTTGCCGTCGCTGACAAAGGCGCCGCCCTGGCCAGGGGCGCAAAAACCGAGGTTTTCCAGCTGGATCAATACGGTGATGGTGAAGCTGTCGTACAGCGAGGCGTAGTCAATATCGCCAGGTGTGAGGCGCGCCTCGCCGAATGCATCGGCGCCGGATTGCGCGCCACCTGAGGTCAGCAGGTCGAAGTAACCGCCGTTCAGATGGTTAATCGCATAGCCCGAACCGATAGGCGTAATCAGCGGCCGTTTGAGCGAGCGCGCAATGGCTGGATGCACCAGCACCAGGGCACCGCCGCCGTCGCTGATCACGCAGCAGTCCAAGCGCCGCAAAGGGGCGGCGACCCAGGGTGAACTCAGAACGTCTTCCACCGTTACCACATTGCGCAACATGGCCTGCGGGTTGTGCTGGGCATGGTGCGATGCCGCGACTTTTATCCAGGCCAATTGCTCGGCCGTGGTGCCGTGTTCGTACTGATGGCGCATGGCGCACATCGCGTAGCGGTTGACCACGGCAGCGCCATAGGGCGTTTCAAACGGTGCTTCACAGGCGCTGTACGCTGGGTCTAATGCGCTGCTTTGCGGACGTTGGCGCTCGGCACGCGGGCGCCCGGCCTGGGTGATCAAGGCGACACGGCAGCGCCCATCGGCGATGGCGCGTGTAGCCTGGGCGACTTGATGCATGTAGGACGAGCCCCAACTTTCCGTCGTATCCAGGTGCCGTGGCTGGATACCCAGGTACTCGACCATGGAGAACGGCCCTACGCCTGGCGCTCCCCAGCCCGGTACATCGCTGGCGCAGAAATAGCCGTCGACATCACTGAGGCTCAGCCCCGCATCCTCCAGGGCGCCGCGTGCCACATCGGCATGCAACTGCGCCAGGGAGCGGTCCGTGGCGTGGCGGGTAGGGTGTTCATAGGCACCCACGATATAAGCTTTACCCCTCATGGCTGGCGGCTCCGGGCGGCGTATTCGATAAAGAACTCAAGCGCCTGCGGGTCACGCATGGCGCTGGGGTTGGCGACTTTCTGCGGGTCGTGTCCCATCAGGATCCGGCGTACCGGCACTTCCATTTTTTTCCCGGTGAGGGTGGTGGGAATCAGCGGTACAGCCAGGATGCAGTCCGGCACATGCCGAGGTGTGCACGCCAGGCGCAGGCAGTCGTTCACGCGTTGCTGCAAAGGCTCATCCAACACCGCGTCGGCACGCAGCTGTACAAACAGCGGCATAAAGAAACCGCCCTCGGGCAAATCAAGGTTAACGATCAGTGCATCCTCGATTTCTGCGATGTGCTCCAGCGCCCGGTAAATCTCTGCCGTGCCGATCCGCACGCCAAAGCGGTTCAGCGTCGCATCGGAACGCCCCAGCACCTGGCAGCCGCCGCGAGCATTGAGCAAAAAGAAATCCCCATGGCGCCACACGCCCGGCCACGGCTGAAAGTAGCTGTCGCGATAGCGCTCGCCCGTGGGGTCATTCCAGAAATACACCGGCATCGACGGCATGGGCGACCTCACCACCAGCTCGCCGACTTGATCGATCACCGGTTGGCCGTGCGCATCAAACGCATGGGCATCCACCCCCAGGGCGCGCGCCTGGATCTCGCCGGCATACACCGGCAAGGTCGGTACGCCACTGACCAAACCGGTGCAGATATCCGTACCGCCGCTGCCCGTGTTGACCCACACCGCCGTGTTCAGGTTGCGGTAAAACCATGCATTACACTGCGGTGAAACCGGCGACCCCACCGGCATTACCGTGCGCAGTGCGTGCAGGTCAAAACGCTCGCCGGGCATCACGCCCTCGCGTTGCATCAGTTCAATGTAGGTGGGGCTGGTGCCGAAAAAACTCGCGCGGCTGTCTTGCAGGATTTGCCACAGCGCATCGGTGCCTGGCCAGGTGGGATGGCCGTCGTAAAGCACCGGGCGTACACCGCAGAGCAAGGCACTGAACAAGGTGTTCCACATCATCCAGCCGGTTGTGGTGAAAATGAAGGCGGTGTCACCCGGACGAAAATCCAGGTGCAGATGCAGTGCTTTGAGCTGCTCCAGCAGAACCCCGCCATGGCTGTGAACGATGGCTTTGGGCACCCCCGTGGTGCCGGACGAGAACAGTACCCATAACGGATGATCGAAGGGGACTTGCTCGCACTGGAAATCGGCGGCGGGCACGCTGGGGCGCAGGCGCAAGCTGTGCCAGTCGATGGCGTTAGGCAGCGTCAATGGCTCATCAGCAAACAGCGCCGGCAGCACAATCACCTGTTGGATACTGCCCAACTCGCCGACGATCTGCCGGACCTGGTCGCGCCGGTCAAACACCTTGCCGCCATACCGGTAACCGTCCACCGCCAACAGCACTTTCGGCGCTAATTGCCGCACCCGATCCAGCACACCCTCGCTGCCGAAATCCGGCGAGCAACTGGCCCAGATCGCACCGATGGCTGCGCAGGCACATAGCGCAATCATCGCCTCGGGAATGTTTGGCAGGTAAGCCACCACGCGATCACCGGGCACTACGCCGAGCTCTCGCAGATAGCTGGCGAGCGTGCGTACCTGGTCGCAGAACTCGACCCATGGCAAGCCCTGCAACGCAGCGGATTCGCTCAGGTAGAGCAGCGCATCGCCTTGCCGTTCGTTGCGCAAAATGTGTTCGGCAAAATTCAGCTGCGCGCCGGGAAACCACTCAGTACCCGGCATCCTACGATCACCCAGCACCGCGTGGTACGGGCTACTGGTCTGCACCTTGAAGTGGTCCCAGATCGATTGCCAGAAAGCGTCCAGATCATCGACCGACCACTGCCATAGCCCGTGGTAGTCGACAAAACTCAGCCCGCGCTCGCGTTTGAGCCAAGCCAGGTAATGCGTGAGGCGGGTAGTTTGGATATGTTCAGGGGAGGGCTGCCAAAGCCGTTGGCCCTGGACCACTTCGTTGAATGCAGTCGCCACGATTAAAGACCTCTGACGTTTTTGTTTTTAGGGTCATGGGGTATTCATGCGTGACGGACTGTAGCGATAAATTGTACGACGTACAATTGATGGGCTTTCTGATTATGTTGTGCGATTTTTCAGCGACGCGATGCCAGGGTTTCCAGGCCGCAGAGGAAGGTGTCGACATAAAACGCAAAGCTCTCATGCAGCGGCGCGTGCACACCATTTTGCCAGCGCAGGCTGAAACCTCGGTTGCTGAGCTGGTCCATGTTCTGCGCAAGGGTCGGGTGCTGCTCGGCGTCAACGGCCTGCAGGCTTTCCTGTACTTGCTGCTGCCACGCCTCGGTGTTCTCCGGCAGCGGGGCGAACTCCAAGGTGGTGAAACCGGCAAGGGCGGCGATAAACGTGTTGTAGGCGCCAGCCAATGAAGGCCCGCTGAAACCCGCTTGCTGCAACGCTGCCAATACGCCTTCCACCAACTTGAAGTCGGTGCGGGTGTTGGAGACCAGTTGCGCACCGAGTAACGGCGCCACATTCGGGTGCTGGTGAACAGCGTTATGGCAATTAACCAGAGTGGCGCGAAGGTAGTCCTGCCAGCGCTCCTGAGGCTGCGGTGCCACCTGTTCGAGGACTTTGGCCAACACTTCGCTCAACAGCAATTCACGTGACGAGACGTACCAGTAAATGGCCGTGGGGTACACGCCCAGGCTATTTGCCAAGTTGCGCAGGCTGCATTTTTCCAGGCCTTCGCGGTCGATCAATGCCAATGCGGCGGCGATAATCGTGTCTTTATTCAGTTGGTTTTGCGGGTCTTCGCCAACGGTTTTTTTACGCCTGCCTCGTGGGTTTGCGGTTTTGCTGGTCATGGACGTTGTTCCGGTTGAGCGACGGCGAAAGGATAGCCGGTCGTCGATTCGCTGTCGCTCTTCCAGGCGCGGCGTCAGTCTCTGGTCAACATGCCTCCATAGCGTTCTACAAATGCCTGTGTAGCGTTAACCAGCCGATTCATTTCGTGCTCGGTCAGCGGCAGGCTCAACGCAAACAGCCCGCGCCGTGCACTGTAGATCCCACATTCAAGCAGGTGAAAAAAGAACAGGTCCCGTAGGCGGTTTCGGTCCGTTGGGATATCCGTGGGCCGAAGAATCGGCAAGCCTGTGGGATGCAGGTTCATCACTGAACCCTGCCCGGTAAACTGCATCGGCATGCAGGCGAGCACCTCGTTCAGTTGCTCGCGCAACCGGTCGCCCCTTGTATTCAACGCAATGGCTTGCTCACGGGTATACACCTGCTCCAATCCAGCGATACCCGCCGCCATGGTCAGTACGTTGTTGTTAAAGGTACCTGCGTGAGAGAGGCTGCCATGGCGCGGATCGAACTGCGCCATGATGTCTCGTCGGCCACCCAACATTCCACAGGGCATCCCGCCGCCGAGGTATTTGCCCAGGGTCATCAGGTCAGGCGTTATGCCGAGTTTTTCCTGTAAACCGCCTGGGCCAAGGCGTGAAGTCATCACCTCATCGAACACCAGCAGTACCCCATACGCACGGCTCAACGCGCGCAAACCCTCGAGAAAGCCCGGCGCGGCGCAGATACAGCCACCGGCGCCCAACATCGGCTCCACGAGGATCGCCGCACACTCGCCAGGGTGCTCAAACAGCAAACGCTCGACACTGCCTAGATCGTTGTAATTCGCCAGGTACACGCGGTGGGGCACATTCATCGGCGTGCCTGGCCCGGAAAAACTCAGCACGCCGCCGTGATAACCGCCGTTAAACGCGATGACGCCATCGCGCCCGGTGTAGGCCCGTGCCGCCGCCAGCGCGAGCAGATTCGCCTCGGTACCGGAATTGGTAAAGCGCACCTGTTCGATACAACCAAAGCGCTCCACGATCAGCGTTGCCAACCGCGCTTCCAGTTGCGTAGGGGCGCTGAGGTTCAGCCCGTTTGCCATCGCCGTCGTCAGCGCCTGGGTGATCACCGGGTGGGAGTGCCCATACAGCGCTGCGGTGTATTCGGCGAGAAAGTCGACATAACGATGCCCGTCCAGGTCATCCAGAAAACAGCCCGTCCCGCCCGACATCACCAACGGAAACGGTTCATAAAACAGCACTGAGCGCGTATTGCCACCCGGCATTACCCGCGCGGCCACGTCCAGTTGCCGGGCGCTGTTGGGGTTGGCGTGGGTATAGCGGTTGATGCAGCGCTGCAACACGGACCTATCAGGCGCTGTGAACATCGCTCACCTCCTTGGATGCGTTGCGCTTCGGATACACCAGCAGCAACAGCGCAAACCAGGCCGCCGCCACATAAAACGCCGTGCGCGTCTCCGGGTCGCGAATCACCAGCACCGCCAACCCAGCCAAAAACAACAGTACCAACACGCTGCTGCCCCGAGCCCACGGCAAGCGATACGCCATCAGCGGCAACTCACCGCGCTGCACCTTGCGTCGATACGCCATATGCGTGGTGATGATCACCGCCCACACCCAAATCAACAGGCCCAGAATGCCGGTGATCAATAGGTTGAAAATACGTTCCGGCATCAGATAGTTCAGCAATACCCCCACCAGCAAAATCGCGGTCGACACCATCAAGCAACGCGCCGGCACCTGGCGCGGGCTTAACACCTGCAATTGACGGGGTGCCTGCTGAATATGCGACAGCGCAAACAACATCCGGCTGGTGGCAAACAACCCGGTATTGCACGACGACGCCAGCGCACTGATCACCACAAAGTTGATCAGCCCGGCCGCAATCCCCAGGCCAATGCTGTCGAACACCCTCACAAACGGGCTTTGCGAGGTATCGATCTGGTTCCAGGGATAAAGGGCCATGATCACCGCGATCGATCCGATATAAAAAATTGCCATCCGCCAGATGATGCTATTGATCGCTCGCGGCAACGTGCGCTCCGGGTTGGCCGTTTCCGCCGCCACCAAGCCAATCACCTCGACCCCGGCAAAGGTAAACGCCGCCAACGGTATCGCGTACCAAAAGCCACTCCAGCCATTCGGGAAAAACCCGCCGTGCCGCCACAGGTTGGTGATTGAAGGGGTGGTTTGCGACGATGTATCCAGCCCGAATATCAGAATCGCCAAGCCTGCAGCAATCAGCCCGACAATCGTCACCACCTTGATCAACGCCAGCCAGAACTCCACCTCGCCAAACGTCTTCACCGCAAACAAGTTGATCACCATCAACACCACCGTGGTGACCAACGCCGGAATCCACTGCGCCAACTCCGGGAACCAATATTTCATCAACAAGCCGATCCCCGTAACCTCCAGCACCCCCACCAGAATCCAGATCAACCAATACGACCACCCCGTGATAAACGCCACCCGCGGCCCCAAAAACTCCTCCGCATACGTCGCAAACGACCCGCTACCGGGCCGATACAACGACAACTCACCCAGCGCCCGCGCAATCAAATAAACCATCCCCCCACACAACGCATACGCCAGCAACAACGCCGGCCCCGCCGTGGCAATTGCCTTGCCCGACCCCAGAAACAAACCGGCCCCAATAATGCCGCCGATAGCAATCAACATCACATGACGCTCCTTGAGCGACCGCGCCAAGACATGGTTGGAAGAGTGAAGCGGTGGTGTAGACATCAGCATTCCCCGAGCTGTATTGCACAGCAGTAGTGAGGTGACCCGGCTCAGACCGGATTTTATTGTACGGTGTACAATAAGCAGGTTTTGGGCCAAATGCTAAACGCGGCGGCAAGCGGTTTTTAAATGGGCTGTTTAGATATGTTTGTAGGAAGCTTCGTTGGGGCGATGTTGAC
>NZ_VBVZ01000265.1 GCF_005863185.1 Pseudomonas edaphica | reverse complement strand
GCCTGGCGATGGGCGGTTGGTAACTTCTGTGGGAGGTAGTGTTTACAGCATGTGTAATCAGTACCGAATCATCACCGACTTAAGCTCGGTGTAATCCTCGATAAACGCACTGCCAAACTCGCGCCCAACCCCCGAAGACCGATTGCCTCCAAACGGCACCGCCGGGTCGAGCAGGGTGTGCATGTTCACCCACACAGTGCCGGCATTGACGGCCGGGATCATGCGCAGCGCCTTGCCGAGGTCGTTGGTCCACAGGCTGGCGCTCAACCCATAAGGGCCGTTGTTCATCAGTGCCAGCAGTTCGTCTTCGCTGTCGTAGGGCAGGAAGGTGGCGATGGGGCCGAAGGTTTCTTCGTTGAGCAGAGTGTCGTTGATGCTATTGGCCAGGATCACGGTGGGTTCGAAGTAGGAGCCGGGGCGCTCGATCAGGTTGCCACCGTGAATGATTGTGTTGTTTTCGGCGCGGGCCTGATTGATGTAGCCGAGCAGTTTTTGCTGGTGCTGCCGGTGAGTCACCGGGCCGAATTCGGTGCGTTCGTCCAGGGGCGAGCCGATGTTAAGGGCGCTGAGGCGCTGGCTGAGCGTGTCGAGCACGGCGTCGATCTGCGAGCGATGCACGAAAAAGCGTTCGGCCGCCGCGCAGATTTGCCCGGAGTGTAAAAAACCGGCTTCGATGATGCCGCCCACGGCTTTGTCCACGTCCATATCGCGCAGGAATCCGGCGGCATTTTTGCCGCCCAGCTCCAGGGTTGCGCGGGTCAGGCCTGCGCCCATGGCGCTGCGGCCGACGGCGATGCCAGTGGGCACGGAGCCGGTGAACGATACCTTGTGGGTGCCCGGATGCTCCACCAGGCCTTTGCCGACATGGCCGCCGCCCGTCAGCACGTTGAGCACACCGGCAGGCAACCCGGCGTCGATCGCCAGTTCAGCGATGCGCAGGATCGTCAGCGGCGTGAATTCGCTGGGCTTGATGATGATGCTGCAACCGGTGACCAGCGCCGAGGCGAGTTTCCAGATGGCGATCATGGTCGAGAAATTCCACGGCACGATGCCCACCACCACGCCCACCGGTTCACGCAGGGTAAAGGCGGTGTAGCGCTCGCCATTGAAGGAGGGCAGCGATGGCGTGAGCGTCTGGCCGCTGATCTTGGTGGCCCAACCGGCGTAGTAGCGCAAAAAGTGCGTCGCCTGGTCGACCTCGAATGCTCGGGAAATCTGGATGATCTTGCCCGACTGGCAGGTTTCGATCTGCGCCAGTTCTTCGCGGTTTTGCTCCAACAGATCGGCCAGTTTGAGCAGCACATTCCCGCGAGTGGCGGGTGCGGCCTGGGACCACTGCTTAAAACCCCGATTGGCAGAAGCCACCGCCGCGTCGATATCCGCCACGTCCGCATCGGCAACCTCTGCGATCACCTGGCCGGTTGCCGGGTTGGTCACTGTCAGCGTCTGGCTGGCGTGGCTGCGCACGCTGACGCCGTCGATAAACAGCCCATGTTGGCGACGTAAAAAAGTTTCGACGTGGGGCAGCAGCGCAATATCACTCATGGCAGGTTCCTGGCAGTTCACAAAGGAAAACTCGAGGGTAACCAACCCTCCTGGAGGCGGCTTGACTGTGCCTGCCAGGTTTTATGCCTGTGCCTGCCGTGCTTGTGAAAAGTACAACCTTGCCTGCCGAATGTGCATGTTGCGCCGCTGCCCCGCGGCCGATACTGGGCCTGCATCCAGCGCCGCTCTTGACCTCGGAGCGCCTGCCGGACTTCCAATAATAAGCAGGGCTATCCATGAAAAAGCCAAACCCGCTGCTCGAAGACCTCAAACCTCTCTTGCCTGCCATTGCCGCGAATACCGCACGTGCCGAACAACTGCGCCAAGTGCCGGATGAAAATATCGCCTGGCTCAAAAGTATCGGCCTGCACCGTGCCTTTCAGCCCAAAGCCTTTGGCGGCCTGGAACTCTCGCTGCCCGAGTTCGCCGACTGCATCGCCTTGCTCGCCGGCAGCTGCGCCAGCACTGCCTGGGCCATGAGTTTGCTGTGTACTCACAGCCATCAGTTAGCGTTGTTCAGCGTACAGTTGCAGCAAGAAATCTGGGGTGCGAACCCCGACGCCACCGCCAGCAGCAGTATTGCGCCCTTCGGGCGTGTCACCGAGGGCGAGGGCGGCGTGTATTTCAGCGGTGAGATGGGTTGGAGCAGTGGTTGCGACCATGGCGAGTGGGCGATTGTCGGCTGCCGTCGCCAGAACGCCGAAGGCAACCAGGATTACTGCTTCGCCGTGCTGCCGCGCAGCGACTACCAGATCCGTGACGACTGGTACGCCGCCGGCATGAAAGGCAGCGGCACCAAGACCTTGATCATCGACCGTGCCTGGGTGCCCGAGCATCGTATCCAGAAAGCCAAGGACATGATGGAAGGCAAATCCGCAGGCTTTGGCCTCTACCCCGACAGCAAGATTTTCTACGCGCCGTACCGGCCGTATTTCGCCAGCGGGTTCTCCACCGTGAGCCTGGGCGTGGCCGAGCGCATGTTGGAGGTGTTCCGCGAAAAAACCAAAACCCGCGTGCGCGCCTACACCGGCGCTGCCGTGGGCGCGGCGACCCCGGCCTTGATGCGCCTGGCCGAGTCCACCCATCAGGTCGCCGCCGCTCGCGCCTTCCTGGAGAAGACCTGGCAGGAACATGCCGAGCACAGCGCCGCGCACCAATATCCCAGCCGCGAAACCCTGGCGTTCTGGCGCACCAATCAGGCCTACGCGACCAAAATGTGCATCGAGGCGGTGGACCGTCTGTTTGCGGCAGCAGGCGGCAATGCCTGGTTCGAGCATAACGAGATGCAGCGCCTATTCCGCGATTCCCATATGACCGGCGCACATGCCTACACCGACTACGACGTTTGTGCGCAGATCCTCGGCCGCGAGCTGATGGGCCTGGAACCTGACCCGAGCATGGTCTGACGGGTTTGCCACCACACTAATCAGGGCGGCCGTTTAGCCGCCGTCCGGGAGTCTTGCATGTCTGACAGCAGCCTTTTCGACCCACGCGCCTTTCGTCGCGCCCTGGGCAATTTTGCCACCGGTGTGACCGTGGTCACCGCCGCCACCGCCTCCGGGCGTAAGGTCGGTGTGACTGCCAACAGTTTCAATTCGGTGTCTCTCGACCCGCCGCTGGTGCTGTGGAGCATCGACAAACGCTCCAGCAGTCACGAGGTGTTCGAGGAGGCCAGCCACTTTGCCGTGAATGTACTGGCTGCCGACCAAGTGCACCTGTCGAATAACTTTGCGCGCCCGCGTGAAGACCGTTTCGCCTTGATCGAATACGAACCGGGCGAGGGTGGCTCGCCCGTGTTCGCCGACTGCTCGGCGCGCTTTCATTGCGAGAAATACCAGCAGATCGACGGTGGCGATCACTGGATCATGATCGGCAAGGTAGTGGCCTTTGATGACTTCGGGCGTGCGCCGTTGCTTTATCACCAAGGCGCTTACGCAGAGGTTCAGGCGCTGCGTCCGTGCGCGCCCGAAGGGCTTCAAAACGGTACGGCAACCACCAACTGACTGTAGACATTGGTGCCGTTACCGACGACCTGGTTGCCGCCGGTTTCGGCATCCTTGTTGGGCTTGTACAGGCCCATCAGCGGCGTAATGATCAGGTGCTCGTTGACCGCCCACTCGGCGTACAGGTCCAGCTCACGGCCATCCAGGTTGAGCTGGCCACGGGTGCTGACGGTGCTGTAGTCAAAAAACAACGCGCCGAGGGTCAGGTTGTCCAGTGGCTTGAGCTTGAACGCCACGTGCTGCACCCCCGTGTTGCTGTTGTAGGGGCCGGAATAGTTGCCCGCCACTTCGCCCTGAACCCAGGTACCGTAGCCGCGATTGAAGCCTGAGAACATGCCGTCCCAGTTTCTTGAGTAGCGCGCATAGCGATAGGTCAGGTCGGGTGACCACGGCAAGCCAGCGAAGGTGTAGCCGGCCTCGGCGTAACCGGCGTTTTGCTGGCTGTCGCGGCGGTCCTGACGCGCCAGTTCAAAGGCAAAGTGCGCGTTATCGATACCGGCATTGCCGCTGCCGCGCAGGCTATAGAGGTTCATGCCCTTGCGCTGGCGTTGCAGGTCAGTGGCGTAGCGCTCATCCACGTCAATGCCGTGAATATAAGTCAGGCCCAAGGTGCCCGGCGCGGCGCTGTAATCGAGGGTGCTGATGGCCATTTCGGTCATGGCTTGCGCCGGGTTGTCGGACTTGAGCCACATCAGGCTGCCGTGCACGCCGTCCTTGCCGCCCAGGCGGATCACCGCCGCCTTGTCGAACGCGTGGCGCGCAGCAATGTAGTAGGCACCGCCGCGATTGAACTCGCCATCGCCCACGCCCTTGCCCAGGTTGGGGCCGTCGTCGTTGATGATAAAACCGTCCCCCAGCGTGATGATTTGCCGCCCGAAGGACAGGTCGACGCCATCCTTGCCCAGCGCCGGAAACAGGTCACCGGAGCGCCAGCCGGCGAAGGCTTCGTCGAATTTGGTGGTGCGCTCGGTGCCGTTGGTGACCCCGGACGCATCGCCATCGCCCCAGGTGCCGGAACTCACCAGGTTGGCGGTGCCGTACACGCCGCCAAAGTTGCCCAGGTTTTGCTCGACGCTCAGGCCGTACTTAATGAACGCCTCACGCCAGGTCGAGCCGCCGCTGCGCCCGTCGTAGTTTTTCGGGCTATTGAACATGCCGTACACGGCGAGGAAGTTACCGGTGACCCTGGTGTCGGCATCGCTGTACAGCTCGATGGCTTGAACCTTGCCGACCAGCAACGCGATGCCCAGCCCTACCGCCTGGCGCAAGCGACGGTTTTTCAGTGTGTGCTCCATTGTTATTGTCCCCAGCTTGGTTAAGAGTGAGGGCGCATTAGGGCGAGCGCTGCAGGCGCAAGTCTTTCATTTGCGTGCCAGGTAATTGACCCTGGCCGCCAGGCAATACGCCGTGGCAGGCAGCAACAAAACCGGCGGCAGACAGGGGCAAGACGACCAACTTGGGTGGGGCGCACAGTGCTGGCACATTAAAAAAACGCTTTCGAGGACCCCATTATGTCGATCAATGACCGACTCACCGCGCACCTCAACCGGGGCACGGTAGGTTTTCCCACCGCCTTGGCCAGTACCATTGGCCTGATCATGGCCAGCCCGGTGATCCTCACCGCCACCATGGGCTTCGGCATCGGCGGCAGCGCGTTTGCCCTGGCGATGCTGATCGCCGTGGTGATGATGCTGGCCCAGGCCACCACTTTCGCCGAAGCCGCCTCGATCCTGCCCACCACCGGCTCGGTGTACGACTACATCAACTGCGGCATGGGGCGGTTTTTTGCGATCACCGGCACCTTGTCGGCCTACCTGATCGTGCACGTGTTTGCCGGCACCGCCGAAACCATTCTAGCCGGCGTCATGGCCTTGGTGAACTTCGAGCACCTCAATACCTTGGCCGAGTCCGCTGGCGGTTCCTGGCTGCTGGGCGTGGGCTTCGTGGTTGTTTTCGGGGTGCTGAATGCCTTTGGTGTCAGCGCTTTCGGCCGGGCAGAAATCATCCTCACCTTTGGCATGTGGACCACCTTGATGGTGTTCGGCGTGCTTGGCCTGATCGCCGCGCCAGCGGTGCAGTTGGACGGCTGGTTCGGCGTGTCATTGGTCGGCACCGACATGATCACCGTGCTGTCCCTGGTGGGTATGGCGATGTTCATGTTCGTCGGCTGCGAGTTCGTCACGCCGCTGGCGCCAGACCTGCGCCAATCGGCCAAGGTCATGCCCCGGGCGATGATGCTCGGGCTGGTGGGCGTGGCCACGTGCATGTTCATCTACGGCGCTGCAATGAAGCGCCAAGTGGAAAACGTGGTGCTGGACGCTGCGTCGGGCGTGCACCTGCTGGACACACCCATGGCCATCCCCAAGTTCGCCGAGCAGGTGATGGGGCAGGTCGGCCCGCTGTGGCTGGGCATCGGCTTCCTGTTTGCCGGCGCGGCGACCATCAATACCCTGATGGCCGGTGTGCCGCGGATTCTCTACGGCATGGCGGTGGATGGTGCATTGCCCAAGGTCTTTACCTACCTGCACCCGCGCTTTAAAACACCGCTGCTGTGCATCCTGGTGGCGATGCTGATTCCGTGTCTGCACGCGCTGTACCTGGGCGGCAACACCGACAACATCATGCACCTGGTGCTGGCGGCGGTGTGTGCCTGGAGTTTCGCTTATCTGCTGGTAACGGTGTCGGTGGTGAGCCTGCGCATTCGTCGCCCGGATTTGCCACGGGCCTACCGTTCGCCGTGGTTCCCGCTGCCGCAGATCGTCTCGAGCATCGGCATCTTGCTGGGCATGTGGTTTATCACACCGCCGGGCATGAACCCGGCGGATATCTACGTGCCGTTCGGCGTGATGCTGGCGATCACCGCCGCCTATGCGTTGTTCTGGACCCTCGTGGTGCAGAAGGTCAACCCCTTCAAGCCGGCCTCCGTGGAGGAGGTGCTGGCCAAGGAATTCGGCAATGAACCGGGGGATTCCCATGAAGGTTATAGCGACTTTGCGGCAAAAGCTGTTTGAGCTGTTTCGCGCGGATCGTGCGCCTTCCGGCTATCGGCCTGGGGTAACGCTGGAGCGTCTGCGGCGCAATTTGGGGCTGGCGACACTGGAAGTGGAGGGTGTGGCGTTCGAGATTGTCGAACGCGCCGAATCGCAGTTGCTGATGCACCTGGTCATGACCGAGTTCGTGCTGCATGTGCCTGCGACGACAGGAGGCACGGGCAGTTTTGCGGTGCACCATGGCGGCGCGATTCGGCGCACTGGCGTGCGTGTACGCCGGCGTGCAGGCAACGAGGCGCTGGGCCGTGAATTGCAGGCGCGTTTGCTGGCGGATGAGGCGTTGTTTCGGGCTTTGATGCCGCTGGATTTCAAGCGCCTGCGTATCGAGTTGCAGGACCAGCAATGGTGTGTGCGCCTGGAACATATGGGCGGCAGCGAGGTGGTCAATCGCCTGCCGGCGTTTCGGCGTTACATTGCCCTGAGCCCTGTGCAGAGCGAGCATTTGCTGGTGACACTGGTGGGGCTGCAACGGGTGTTGTCGAACCTCTGATTGGCATCAATAGTGCTTCTGCAAGGGTAAACCGGTAGTTGTTGCGCGCATATAGATAACATGTTAACTATTGCAGCAGAACAACAAGAACAAGCCATTGCGGAGGCACCCCATGAGCATCCAACAGCAGGCACACGACGGGCTGGACAGCTGGAACCACGAACTGCGCGCTGCGTGTGGGCACTTCGACACGGAACTGGCCTTCAACCGCTCGCTGTTTATCGGCGAGATCAACAACTTGCCCCGTGGCCTGGCGATCCTGCGCACCAATGCCGGGCTGATCAAGCGCCCCACGCACCATGCCGACCACGACAACGACCAGGAGTGTTTCCTGGTCAGCCAGCGCAGCGGTTATTCGCAAATTGTGCAGAACGGCCAGATCCTGCAACTGGCGCCTGGCGAGATGCTGTTGATGGACTCGGTGGGCTCCATCGAGATTACCCCTTTTGGCTTGATCGAACACGCGTCGCTGTCGCTGTCGCGGCCTGAGGTGTGCAAGCACTTGGGCGGGGAGTCGCGCGCGTTTGGCAAAATTTCTTCGACCAAGGCCTGTGGGCGCATGTTGCATGTGTTGATGGACCAGCTGTGCAAGGACGATACGGCCGATGGGGCGGGCGAAGTGGCGGCGCTGCAGACGGCGTTTGTGTCGCTGTTGGGTTCGGCGCTGGAGCAGGGTGACGAGTGCCGCGAAGGGCTGGCGGCGTTGCAGGGCAATAACCTGCGCAGCTATGTGCAGAAGGTGATTGACGAGTCGCTCAGCCAACCCGGCCTGAGCCCGGTGGGTTTGGCCAACCGGCTGAATATTTCGGTGCGGCATTTGTATCGGTTGTTTGAGGAACAGGATGACAGTGTGTGCCGCTATATCCAGCGGGCGCGGCTCAAGCGCAGTGCGGATGACCTGACTAACCCGTTTTTGCGCAGTGAGTCGATTACGTCGATTGCGTATAAGTGGGGGTTTACGGATTCGGCGCATTTCAGCCGATCGTTCAAGAAGCAGTTTGAGCTGTCGCCCAAGGATTTCCGGTCCAGCCGGTTGCAGGCGGTGGGGGCGTAAGAAAATGCGTTGTTGGCTGGTGTGGGAGCTGGTTTGCCTGCGATGGCATCACCGC
>NZ_VBVZ01000264.1 GCF_005863185.1 Pseudomonas edaphica | reverse complement strand
GCTGCGCGCCGTGCTGATGGCGGCGTCGAAGGTTTCACGGTTGTGCTCGGCAAACCGCTCGCGCTGGGTCAGGCCCTCGGCATCGAGGACTTCGTACAGCTCGAAAGCCAGATTGCGGGAACTGAGCAGCGTCTCGGACATGTCGGCTTACCTTTGAAGGGAATGGCCTGAGTCTAAGTGCGCGAATAGAGGCTGGATAGCAAGATTGATTTGCGTGATGGAGGGGCAGAACGCGGGCGAAAGGTTGGATGCGGTCAATGTGGGAGCTGGCTTGCCCGCGATGAGGCCGTGCCAGCTGACATCTAAGTCACTGGCCCACCGCTATCGCAGGCAAGCCAGCTCCCACATGAGTTAACCGATGGTCATCAGGCTCGCGTTACCACCCGCCGCAGCCGTGTTAACGCTCAACGCCCGCTCGATCACCAGGCGCTCCAGCGCAATCGCCGTCTCACCTTGCGACAAGCCGTGCACCCCGACAATCGCGCCACCGCGCTGCGCCACTTGCTGGCACACCGCACGCAGTTGGTCGGAATCACCGTGGTGCACAACGGCGTCGAACACCACCTCATCCTTGGTCCAGTCAGCCACACGCTTGATCTTCGCCTGAACTTCCCTCGGCAGGCGTGGGAACAAGGCTTTGGTCAGGTCAGTTTCCGGCCATACCGCCGAGCCACCAACCGCCAATACCGCCGCCAGTTGCGTCAGCAGGTCGCCTTCCACTTCCGCCAGGCACAACACGTGCTCGCGGGGCAGGATGGCATAGCTGTTGCGCTCGCCGGTCGGGCCGGCCAGTTGGCGGGTGATGCCGCTTTGCGACTGTGCGGCAAACTGGCTGCACAGGGCGCTCAGGTCGCTGAACTTGTTGCTGTCGGCCCAGGTTTTCAGGGTGGTCAGCGGTTGGCTCATGGCGTCGCGCAGGCGCACGTCCGGTGCAGCCAGCTTGTCGCCGCGCACGAAGGATTGCTCGATGGCATCCGTAGGGCGAGTCGACAGCAGGCGGTACAGGTACAGCGGACCGCCAGCTTTCGGGCCAGTACCCGACAAACCTTCGCCGCCGAACGGCTGCACGCCGACCACGGCACCGACGATGTTGCGGTTCACATAGACGTTACCGGCATGCACATTGTCGATCACCTTGGCGATGGTCTCGTCGATGCGCGTGTGCACGCCCAGGGTCAGGCCGTAGCCGGAGGCATTGATCTGGCCGATCAACTGGTCGATCTCTTTGCGCTTGTAGCGCACCACGTGCAGTACCGGGCCGAAGATCTCGCGTTGCAGCTCGTCGAAGCTTTCCAGCTCGATCAGGGTTGGCATCACGAAGGTGCCGCGCTTGATCTCTTCGCCGTCGGCGATCGCCACCTGGTACACGTTGCGGCCTTTGTCGCGCATGGCCTGGATGTGTTTCTCGATGCCGGCCTTGGCTTCGGCGTCGATCACCGGGCCGATATCCACCGACAGGCGCTCCGGGTTACCCAGGCGGCATTCAGCCATGGCGCCCTTGAGCATTTCGATCACGCGGTCGGCCGAATCTTCCTGCAGGCACAGTACGCGCAGGGCCGAGCAACGCTGGCCAGCGCTGTCGAAGGCCGAGGAAACGACGTCGATCACCACTTGTTCGGTGAGCGCCGAAGAGTCGACGATCATCGCGTTCTGGCCACCGGTTTCGGCGATCAGCGGGATCGGGCGGCCCTGGGCATCCAGGCGACCGGCGACATTGCGTTGCAGCAGGCGCGCCACTTCGGTGGAACCGGTAAACATCACGCCTTTGACGCGATCATCACCGACCAGACGGGCACCGACGGTTTCGCCCTGGCCCGGCAGCAGTTGCAGCACGCCTTCCGGGATACCGGCTTCGAGCAGGATACGCACGGCCTGTGCGGCCACCAGTGGGGTTTGTTCGGCCGGCTTGGCCAGTACCGGGTTACCGGCGGCCAGTGCAGCGGCTACTTGACCGCTGAAGATTGCCAGCGGGAAGTTCCACGGGCTGATGCAGACCACTGGCCCGAGGGGGCGGTGGGCATCGTTGGTGAAATCGTTGCGCGCCTGCACCGCGTAGTAACGCAGGAAGTCCACGGCTTCGCGCACTTCGGCGATGGCGTTGGCGAAGGTTTTGCCGGCTTCACGGGCCAGCAGGCCCATCAGCGGCTGGATCTCGCCTTCCATCAAGTCGGCGGCGCGCTCCAGGATCGCGGCACGTTCGGCGGGCGGCGTGGCCTGCCAGATCGGGCCGGCGTTGATGGCGCACTGGATCGCATTGTCGACGTCTTCGACGGTGGCTTCCTGTACATGGCCCACCACATCACGCAGATCGGACGGGTTCAGCACCGCTGCAGCGGCTTCATTACTGGAAGCGCAGCCCAGCATCGGCGCGGCTTTCCAGTTGTTGTGCGCGGTGGCCAACAGTGCGCAAGACAGCGACGCCAAGCGATGTTCGTTGGCCAGGTCGATACCGGCCGAGTTGGCGCGGTCGCTGCCATACAGGTCACGCGGCAGCGGGATACGCGGGTGCGGCAGGCCGAAGCCGCCTTCCAGCGTGGCCATCTGCTCGATGTTGGCCACTGGGTCGGCCACCAGCTCCTGAATCGAAATGGTATGGTCGGCAATGCGGTTGACGAATGAGGTGTTGGCGCCGTTTTCCAGCAGGCGACGCACCAGGTACGCCAGCAATGTTTCGTGGGTGCCGACCGGAGCGTACACGCGGCACGGACGGTTCAGCTTGCCCTCGGAAACCTTGCCTACAACCTGCTCGTACAGCGGTTCGCCCATGCCGTGCAGGCACTGGAACTCGTACTGGCCGGGGTAATAGTTTTGACCGGCGATATGGTAAATGGCCGACAGCGTGTGGGCGTTGTGCGTGGCGAACTGCGGGTAGATGACTTCCGGCACCGACAGCAGTTTGCGTGCGCAGGCAATGTAGGAAACGTCGGTGTACACCTTGCGGGTGTACACCGGGTAGCCTTCCAGGCCTTCGACCTGGGCGCGTTTGATTTCGCTGTCCCAGTACGCGCCTTTTACCAGGCGGATCATCAGGCGATGGCGGCTGCGGCGTGCCAGGTCGATCACGTAGTCGATCACATACGGGCAACGCTTCTGGTAGGCCTGGATCACGAAGCCGATGCCGTTCCAGCCGGTCAGTTGCGGCTCGAAGCACAGGCGTTCCAGCAGGTCGAGCGACAGCTCCAGGCGGTCGGCCTCTTCGGCGTCGATGTTCAGGCCGATGTCGTATTGCTTGGCCAGCAAGGTCAGCGACAGCAGGCGCGGGTACAGCTCGTCCATCACGCGCTCGTACTGCGCACGGCTGTAACGCGGGTGCAGTGCCGAGAGTTTGATGGAGATGCCCGGGCCTTCATAAATCCCACGGCCGTGGGAGGCTTTGCCGATGGAGTGAATGGCTTGTTCGTACGAGGCCAGGTACTTCTGGGCGTCGTGTTCGGTCAGCGCGGCTTCACCGAGCATGTCGTAGGAATAGCGGAAACCCTTGGCTTCGAACTTGCTCGCATTGGCCAGGGCTTCGGCGATGGTTTCGCCGGTGACGAACTGCTCGCCCATCAGGCGCATGGCCATGTCGACGCCCTTGCGGATCATCGGCTCGCCGCTCTTGCCGATGATGCGGCTCAGGGACGAGGTCAAGCCCGCTTCGTTATGGGTGGCAACCAGTTTGCCGGTCAGCAGCAAGCCCCAGGTGGCCGCGTTAACGAACAGCGATGGGCTGTTGCCCAAGTGCGGCTGCCAGTTGCCGGTGCTGATCTTGTCGCGGATCAGCGCGTCGCGGGTGCCCTTGTCCGGGATGCGCAGCAGCGCTTCGGCCAGGCACATCAGCGCTACGCCTTCCTGGGACGACAGGGAGAATTCTTGCAGCAAGCCCTGAACAATACCGGCACGGCCGCCAGCGCTTTTTTGGTTGCGCAGTTTTTCGGCAATCGAGGCGGCCAGCTTGTTGGTGGCCTCGGCCATTGGCTGCGGCAGGCGCGCCTGCTCGATCAGCATCGGCACCACTTCCGGCTCCGGGCGGCGGTAAGCGGCGGTGATCGAGGCGCGCAATACCGATTGCGGCAGAATGCTTTCGGCAAACTCCAGGAAGCACTGGTGGGCGTGGTCAGGTTGCACTTCGCCGGCGTCTTCAGCGTCCTTGCTGCCCGAGCCATTGAGCTCGGTCAGGGTTGCACCACCCTCGAGTTTCTCCAGGTAATTGAAAATCGCCTGCTTGATCAGCCAGTGCGGCGTGCGATCAATGGAGGTCGCGGCTGCCTTGAGGCGTTCGCGGGTCGGGTCGTCGAGTTTGACCCCAAGGGTGGTCGTTGCCATCTTTTTATCCTCATGGGTGCCACTACCGAGTGGCATCTGCTGGCGGCAAGATTAGCTTTGCGCATGCAGAGGTGCAACCGGGTGCAACCCAAATTGTTCAGGAATTTTTCGATCGTGATCGGGAAAAATTCCGGCCCTCGACGGAATACGCTGCGTCTTGGTGCATTTACTTCTAAAATCGGCTGTTCTTGCTCCGAAAAGGAGCAAAAACCCGGTATTTTCGCGAAAACATATCGAGGTGCAACTTAATCTCAAGAAACTGGTTGCACCTTATTTACTTTGTTGAATAGCATTCGCGCCCAAGGTGCAACCACTCGCAAGGGTCGGTTCATCGGCTGGCGGCTTTCCTGGGGAAACGCCAGTCATAAATGCGCGGCTCGCCGTATCGTCTACCCGTTACCAATGGGTGGCCGTCTGCCAGACCGCTGCTACATAAAAACAAAGCCAGGGCGTCACTCCTATGAGCGTTAGCAATCCAACCCTGATCACATTCGTGATCTACATCGCAGCAATGGTGCTGATCGGCTTCATGGCCTATCGCTCCACCAACAACCTTTCTGATTACATCCTCGGCGGTCGCAGCCTCGGTAGCGTGGTCACGGCCTTGTCGGCCGGTGCCTCGGACATGAGCGGCTGGTTGCTGATGGGCTTGCCGGGCGCGATCTACATGTCCGGCCTGTCGGAAAGCTGGATTGCCATCGGCCTGATCGTCGGTGCCTACCTCAACTGGCTGTTCGTGGCCGGTCGCCTGCGGGTGCAGACCGAGCACAACGGCGACGCCCTGACGCTGCCGGATTACTTCTCCAGCCGTTTCGAAGATAAAAGCGGCCTGCTGCGGATCATCTCTGCGGTAGTGATCCTGGTGTTCTTCACCATCTACTGCGCGTCCGGCATCGTGGCGGGCGCCCGTCTGTTTGAAAGCACCTTCGGCATGTCCTACGAGACCGCGCTGTGGGCCGGTGCTGCGGCGACCATCGCCTACACCTTCGTGGGTGGCTTCCTGGCGGTCAGCTGGACCGACACTGTGCAAGCTACGCTGATGATCTTCGCGCTGATCCTCACGCCAATCATCGTGCTGCTGGCCACCGGTGGTGTCGACACCACGTTCCTGGCGATCGAAGCCAAGAACCCCGACAACTTCAACATGCTCAAAAACACCAGTTTCATCGGCATCATCTCGCTGATGGGCTGGGGCCTGGGTTACTTCGGCCAGCCGCATATCCTCGCGCGTTTCATGGCGGCGGATTCGGTGAAGTCGATCGCCAAGGCGCGTCGCATCTCCATGACCTGGATGATCCTGTGCCTCGCCGGCACCGTGGCGGTGGGCTTCTTCGGTATTGCTTACTTCTCCGCGCACCCGGAAGTGGCCGGTCCTGTCACCGAGAACCACGAGCGTGTGTTTATCGAGCTGGCCAAGCTGCTGTTCAACCCATGGATCGCGGGCGTGCTGCTGTCGGCCATCCTGGCGGCGGTGATGAGCACCCTGAGCTGCCAACTGTTGGTGTGCTCCAGCGCGCTGACCGAAGACTTCTACAAAACCTTCCTGCGCAAAAACGCCTCCCAGGTTGAGCTGGTGTGGGTGGGTCGCGCGATGGTGCTGTTGGTGGCCCTGATCGCCATCGCCATGGCCGCCAACCCGGACAACCGCGTACTGGGCCTGGTGAGCTACGCCTGGGCAGGCTTCGGCGCTGCGTTCGGCCCTGTGGTGCTGATCTCGGTGATCTGGAAAGGCATGACCCGTAACGGCGCACTGGCCGGTATTCTGGTCGGCGCGATCACCGTGATCGTGTGGAAGCACTTCAATCTGCTGGGCCTGTACGAAATCATCCCGGGCTTTATCTTCGCCAGCCTGGCGATCTATTTCGTGAGCAAGATGGGCGCACCGACTGCGGGTATGGTCGAGCGTTTTGATGCAGCGGAAAAAGACTACAACCTCAACAAGTAACTCGGTGGGCGGTAAGCGCCAATTGCGTTAGAAAAAAGGCCCGCATCCTTAGGATAGCGGGCCTTTTTTTGATCGTTTTGATCGTTCCCATGCTCCGCGTGGGAATGCCACCCCGGACGCTCCGCGTCCCGCTGCCAGTTCAGCCAGCATCCGGCTGATTGAGAAAAATCAGCACGCCCAGGATCGCCATGTAGAACTTGAATGCCGCTTCCTGGCCGTTCCACTGATGGGACTGCCACATCAGAAACCATTCACCGCCGACCACCATAAAGCCAAAAAACCACACCACAAAGCCGAGGGTCAGGCCGGCTGTTGCACCTGCCTTGGCGCGGTTGAATTCGCTCCCGCCTGCATGCCGCGCGCGCCATAGCGATAGCGCGCCCCGCGCCAGCAGTACAGCGGTGAGCGCCTCGCCGAGAATGATCAGCACGTAGGCCGCGTGCCACATCCACGGCGTCGTGATTGCCCGATACATGGCGGCGTTGTTCGGGAAGGTGGTGTCCATGCTCAACACATGTTGGACGAAGGCGAAGTTGGAGCCGTAGTCCGTGATGTTGTTGAACGCAACCAGGGTGGCGAAGGCGGCGAGGGCCAGGGTCAGGATGATTTTTGCGTAGCGGGTGGCCATGCTTTTTCCAGTGATCCGGTGAGGAGGAGCTATTACGCTAGCACGGCCTTGGCGTGCCTTCGACGCCAGATACATGAAGAATCCGGCACCCAGGGTGTAGGAGCTTACTGATTTGTCTGTGGTGTGCTCTGGTGGGTGAAAAGCTGGTGCAGAATCGCTCGCCCACCCCTTGCGGAGAGACACCGGATGTTTGCTCTTGCCAATCAAAGTGCCTTTAACCTGACCCTTGATGGGCAGCCCAGTGAACTCAAGGTTCGAGGGTTTTCGGGTGATGAATTTATCAGCCTGCCTTTTCGTTTTGACCTTGAGTTGGTGAGCGAACAACCCGACCTGGACCTCGATAGCCTCCTGCACCGTCAGGCGTTCCTGGGGTTTGATGCGCAAGGACACGGCGTTCATGGCCAGGTGTACCGGGTGGCGCAAGGCGATTCCGGCAAGCGCCTGACCCGTTACCAGATCACCCTGGTGCCGCAGTTGGCTTACCTGGAACACAGCACGCACCAGCGGATCTTTCAGAAAAAAACCGTGCCGCAGATCATTGCGCTGGCACTGGAGGCACAGGGTATCCAGGGTGATGCCTTTGCGTTTCAGCTGAGTGGGCAATACCCCGAGCGTGAGTACTGTGTTCAGTTCGGCGAAACCGATCTGGCGTTCATTCAGCGCTTGTGCGTGGAGTCGGGCATTCACTATCACTTCCAGCACAGCCCCGAACGCCATCTGTTGGTGTTTGGCGATGACCAAAGCGTGTTCACCCAGCCAGACCAAGCCACTCCCTACTCGGCCGGTTCCGCCATGGTGGCCGGGGCCCCTGCGATCAAGCACTTCATCCTGCGGTTGGAGACCCGCACCACCGGCGTAAGCGTGCGCGATTATGATTTCAAAAAGCCCGGTCTGGTCCTGGAAAGCGCGGCATCCAGCGGGCAACAGCCTGTGCTGAATGAGCAGTACTACCCTGGGCACTTCACTGATCGAGCCCATGGCAAGTACTTGGCGCAACGGGTGCTTGAGCGTCATCGCAGTGACTTTCGCCAAGCCAGCGGCAGTGGTGACCAGCCGGCCTTGTCCACTGGGCAGTTCCTGAAGATGACCGGGCACCCTCGTCCGGAATGGAATAATTTGTGGTTGGTTACCCGGTTGTACCATTCAGGGCAACAGCCTCAGGTCCTTGAGGAATCTGCGCCTGACACTTATGACGATGGCGTCTCCCCCGGCTACCACAATGAGTTTGTCGTCACACCTTGGGATGTGCCGTTTCGAACGCCGCTGATCATGTCCCGCCCGCAAATATCGGGCTACCAGAACGCAGTGGTCACCGGGCCTGCCGACGCTGAGGTCCATTGCGACGAATACGGTCGCGTCAAAGTGC
>NZ_VBVZ01000263.1 GCF_005863185.1 Pseudomonas edaphica | reverse complement strand
GCCTGCGATGGCGGTGGGTCAGCAAAAAAAATGTGGCTGACAGACCGCTATCGCAGGCAAGCCAGCTCCCACATTTAGAACCGCATTGTTCTTATCCATTACCTTATGACTGGAAATCGATTATGAAAAAGACACGGCTCTCCCACCCAGTCAAAGCACTGGCCCTGGCCTTCGGCTTGTTCAGCTCGGCCGTATTTGCCGCCGACGCACCGCTGAAAATCGGCACCACCGCGGCCTTCGCGATTCCCCTCGAAGCCGCCGTGGCCGAAGCCGACAAGCAAGGCCTTAAAGTCGAGCTGGTGGAGTTCACCGACTGGATCGCGCCCAACGTCAGTCTGGCCGCCGGCGATATCGACGTGAACTACTTCCAGCACATTCCGTTCCTGGAAAACGCCAAGGCCGCCGCCGGTTTTGACCTGGTGCCGTATGCCCCGGGCATCATCAATAACGTCGGGCTGTATTCCAAGAAGTACACAACCATCAACGACCTGCCCCAAGGCGCCAGCGTGGCGATTGCCAACGACCCGATCAACAGCGGTCGCGGCCTGCAATTGCTGGCCAAGGCCGGGCTGATCAGCCTCAAGCCGGGCGTGGGCTACAAGGCCACCGAAGAAGACATCATCGCCAACCCGAAAAAGCTCAAGATCCTGCAAGTCGAGGCCGTGCAACTGGTGCGCGCCTATGACGACGCCGATCTGGTGCAGGGCTACCCGGCCTATATCCGCCTGTCCAAGACCTTCGATGCCGAGTCGGCGCTGCTGTTCGACGGCCTCGATCACCCGGAATACGTGATTCAGTTTGTGATCCAGCCCAAGAGCAAAACCGACCCGCGGGTGATCAAGTTCGTCGACATCTACCAACACTCACCGGTGGTACGTGCGGCGCTGGATAAATCCCTCGGCAAGCTCTACCAAGTCGGCTGGGAAGATAAAAAATGACCGCCGCCAACGCCCAACTGCGCGACCTGGGCACGCCGCCCAGGGCCGCCGAGCAGACAGAGCTGCACCCGGACCTGAACCGCGCCCATGTGCGTTTTATCAACCTGGGCAAAACCTATGACGGCGCCGTGCATGCCCTGCAAGGCATTGATCTGGCGATCCAGCACGGTGAAGTGTTCGGCATCATCGGCCGCAGCGGCGCCGGCAAGTCGTCGCTGATCCGCACCATCAACCGCCTGGAGCAACCCAGCAGCGGGCGCGTATTGATTGATCAGGTGGACATCGGTGAGTTCGACGAAGACCGCCTGGTGGCGCTGCGGCGGCGCATCGGCATGATCTTCCAGCACTTCAACCTGATGTCGGCCAAGACCGTGTGGCAGAACGTCGAACTGCCGCTGAAAGTCGCCGGTGTGCCCAAGCTGCAGCGTGAGCAAAAAGTGCGCGAGTTGCTGGAGTTGGTCGGCCTCAAAGACAAGCACAAAGCCTATCCGGCGCAACTCTCCGGCGGGCAGAAGCAGCGCGTGGGCATCGCCCGCTCGCTGGTGCATGACCCGCAGATTTTGCTGTGCGACGAAGCCACTTCGGCCCTCGACCCGGAAACTACCCAATCGATCCTCGGCCTGTTGCGCGAGATCAACCAGCGCCTGGGCCTGACCATCGTGTTGATCACCCACGAGATGGCGGTGATTCGCGATATCTGCGACCGCGTGGTGGTATTGGAACACGGGCGCATCGTCGAGCAAGGCCCGGTGTGGCAAGTGTTCGGCAACCCGCAGCACGAGGTCAGCCAAACCCTGCTGGCGCCGTTGCAACACGGGTTGCCGGAAGACCTGCAAAGTCGCTTGCAGGCTGAACCTGCGTCGACGGCGGCGGTGGTGTTGCGGTTGCAGTTCACCGGCAGCGCCGCGGACGAACCCGACCTGGCCGCGCTGTTCGCTGCCCTCGGAGGGCGCGTGCGCTTATTGCAAGGCGGTGTGGAACGGATTCAGGGGCATGCCCTGGGGCAATTGCTGTTGGCGGTAAATGGCTCGCCCCACAACGCCGAAGAGTTGCGCAGCCGCGCGGGGAATTGGGCGCAACAGGTAGAGGTACTGGGCTATGTGGTTTGATCGTTTATTGCAGGGCGCCATCGACACCTTGTTGATGGTCGGCGTGTCATCACTGATCGCGTTGCTGGCAGGTATTCCGCTGGCGGTGTTCCTGGTCACCAGCGACAAGGGCGGCATCTACCAAGCCCCCACGCTGAACCGCGTGCTGGGGGCGTTCGTCAATCTGTTCCGCTCCATTCCGTTTTTGATCCTGATGGTGGCGCTGATCCCGTTCACCCGGCTGATCGTCGGCACCACCTATGGCGTGTGGGCCGCCGTTGTACCACTGACCATCGCCGCCACGCCGTTCTTCGCGCGGATCGCCGAGGTGAGTTTGCGTGAGGTCGATCACGGCTTGATCGAGGCTGCACAAGCCATGGGCTGCCGGCGCTGGCACATTATCTGGCATGTGCTGCTTCCCGAGGCGCTGCCGGGGATTGTCGGCGGGTTTACGATTACCCTGGTGACGATGATCAACTCATCGGCCATGGCCGGGGCGATTGGGGCTGGAGGCTTGGGGGACATTGCGTATCGGTATGGCTACCAGCGGTTTGATACGCAGATCATGCTGACCGTGATTGTGCTGCTGGTGGCGTTGGTGGCGGTGATTCAGTTGGGTGGGGATCGGTTGGCGCGGGTGCTTAATAAGAGGTGAGGGAGAGGTGAGGTATAGTCGGGCAATCTCAGCGCCCGGTATTACCCGTCATGACCCTAAAGCCCGACGACCTCAACCAGATCACCACCACCACCCTCGGCCACTACAACAAAGTCGCCGAAGACTTCCGCGAAGGCACCCGCGATCACGATGTGAGCCAGAACATCGACGCCCTGCTGCGGCATATCCAGGGCACGCCCCCGTTCACCGTGCTGGATTTCGGCTGCGGCCCTGGGCGGGATTTGCAGACGTTTACGCGCATGGGGCATATCGCCGTCGGGCTGGATGGCTCTGAGCGCTTCGCGCAGATGGCGCGTGAAGACAGTGGTTGTGAAGTGTTGCAGCAGGACTTCCTGAAGCTGGCTTTACCCGCCGCGCGCTTTGATGGGGTATTTGCCAATGCGGTGCTGTTTCATATTCCCAAACAGGAACTGCCTCGGGTGCTCAAGCAGCTGCATGGGGCGCTGAAGCCGGGTGGTGTGTTGTTCAGTTCCAACCCTCGGGGTGAGAATCAGGAAGGCTGGAATGGGCCTCGGTACGGGTCTTATCACGACCTGGAGGCGTGGCGGGGTTTGCTGACAGAGGCTGGGTTTGTGGAGTTGGAGCATTACTACCGACCGGCCGGGTTGCCGCGGGAGCAGCAGCCTTGGTTGGCGAGTGTGTGGCGCAAGGCCTAGAGACTCGTTGTTTGATCTGACGCTATCGCAGGCAAGCCAGCTCCCACATTCGAAGGTATTCACACATCAAAATGTGGGAGCTGGCTTGCCTGCGATGGCGATTTAACCGGCGCTACGGATCCACCTGATACACCACCGGTTTTTCACCCACCACCAACGCCGTCACACTGCGCCCCACATACCCCTCTTGCTCCTGCACAGAAAAATTCGCCACCAACCTTGTGCCATCGGCAAAGGTAGTCTGCTGCACCTGTTTGTCCGCCGTCAGCCAACGGAAATCGGTCATCGCCTGAGCCGCCAAACGCTGATGCAACGGCCTGAAGAAACGGTCCTGACGCTGGATCACCGGCAGCCGCTGCTTAAGCGTCGCATCCGTGAGGTGATACAAAGGCGGCACGTTGTAGAGCAGTTGGGTCAGCTCGTTCTCGACCCGCACATTGCTCAGCTTCAGGTTGTCGAACAGCCAATGGTGGGTGGTGATGACCGAACCGTGGAACACCGCCTGGTACAGCGGCAGGCGCATGGTCGGGTCGAAGTACAGTGTGCGAAACGGCTCTTTCAATGGCACGGGCTTGAAGAACACCGCCGGCTGCTCCGGCGGGTACCAGTTGCCGACGTAATAGGGCGATTGCTTGTCCTGGGTCATCTGTCGATCGCCCCAGCCGATCACCGGCGTCTGCATGCCGTGGGCGAACAGAGTGCCTTGGGCGGTGCTGGCATTGCCATCTTCGGAACCCGCCGGCAGCTTGAGTACCGTGTTGATCCAACGGGAGGCGTCGATATTGCCTTCGGCGTTCTGCGCCTGAGTCATGGGCGCACTGTCACGGTAGCTGTCGAACACCATGCCGGTGGCGTAGGCATCCAGGAACCAGGCGTTAAAACCGGCCCTGGCCTGCACCGCCTTCACCCGTGCTTCCAGCAAAGGCCGTATACAGCGCGGGTCGATGTAGTGGCCCGATTGCTGGAAGCCGGTTTTCAGCTTGCCGTCCTTGAGCACAATCGCGCAGTCACGGTAGGCCTTGGCGCCCAGGTGCGCGGTGGTCCAGTCCGGGTTTTCGCTGGCGGACAAGGCGGTTTCATAGGAGTCGTAGGGCGCCACCAGGTAACCGGCTGCGACACCGGCGCGAATTGCTTCGGGATGCCACAGGCCACCTTCCCAGCCTTCGCCCAGGGTCAGCAACAGGCGCGGCAGCCCGGCGTCGCGCAGGGATTGAATCGTCTGGCTGCCCCAGGTCTCGGGGGTGCCGGTCAAGGCCCCGGCAAAGTCCTTGGCCAGCTCGCTGCGCAGTTCACCATAGCGGGCGGCGAGTCGGGTCATGTCCGGGTCTTCGACTTGCCAAGCCTGCCGCGCTTGCTGATTGATCGCCGCATTCAGGCCCCGCAACAAAACGCCTTGCTCATAACGGTTCAAAGCCTTGGCCTGCGCCAGAACCTGAGTCGCCTCTTTGTCCATCAACCCCTTGAGTGCATGGCCGCGCAAGCGTTTGACCAGCAGCGGCCAATCACGCACATCAGCGGGGGCCAGCAGGCTGTTGCCCCACAGGTAGACATGGCTGGCGCCCAGCAGTTTTTTGGCCTCGGGGGTTTGTTGCAGCTTGTCCGCCAGCGGCTCGTAGCGGCCCTGCTCTACCAGCCATTGGCGATAGCGCTTGGCACCGGCCAATGGGTCGGCGTCACCCAGGTGCAAGCGCAAGGTCATCGGCGCCGTGGGGTCAAGACGGGTAAATTCGTGAGCCACCGAAAGTGCCAGGCCCTGGCCGTCGGCCTGCCATTGCAAGTGGTTGTTGTAGGGGTTGGTCAGCAACCAGCTCAACGTGAAGCGGCCGTGATCCATGCCCCATAACGGCAGGCTGAGGTCCTGGGTAGTATTGAGTTCGCCCTGCTCCAGCAAAAACGCTTTCCACACGGCGTTACCGGCCGGTACGTAATGACCTTCGGCCAAGGGCCAGATCAACCCCTTGCCCATGGCCGCAGCGGGTTGGCGCAGCAGCGGCAGTTCACCCGGCTCGCGGGCGCTGAGGGTCAGGGACAGGTCGCGCTGCTCAAGGCGAGCCGTCAGGCGATAGGCGCCGTTGTCCCACTGCCAGGCAGCCTGCTCGGCACCCGCTTGCAAATCACTGACAGCATGGGCAGCCACACCGCTGGACGCCTGCACCGAGGTCTCGCCTGCGGGCGTAACGCGCAGCGCGAGCGTGGCGGGGTCGAGTTCGACACGCCACAGGGCGTTTTCCAACACGGTGCCGGCTAATGCCAGTGGAGATAACAACAGGCTGACAACCAGCAAAAAATGACGCATGGCACGGGCCTTCCAGACAAGATCAGGCCCGGAGGGTAATGCACATAAGCCTCAGCAAGTGTTCGAAAAGTGTTTCAAAGAACCTTCCCACATCCATTCAGGAAGGCTCCGATGGTCAGGCCTGTTCTTTTTTCGGCTCGCGAATCTTGTACCAAGCCACATACAACGCCGGCAAAAACAGCAGCGTCAGCAAGGTCGCAATGATGATCCCGCCAATCATCGCGTAAGCCATCGGCCCCCAGAACACTTCCCGCGCAATCGGGATCATGCCCAGGCTGGCCGCCGCTGCGGTGAGCAGGATCGGTCGGCGCCGGTGCTCGGTGGCTTCCACCACCGCGTCCCATGGTGTGTAGCCGGCCACTTCATATTCGTGGATCTGCGTCACCAGAATCACCGAGTTGCGGATGATGATGCCGATCAGCGCCAGAATGCCGAGGATCGCCACAAAGCCCATGGGCGTGCCGGTGGGGATCAGCGCCAGCACCACGCCAATAAGGCCCAGTGGCGCGACACTGGCCACCAGGAACATCTTCTGCACGCTGTGCAGCTGGATCATCAGGAACGTCGCCATCAGGAACAGCATCAGCGGCACCACCTTGGCAATCGGGCCTTGGGCCTTGCCGCTTTCTTCGACGGTGCCGCCGGTGGCCACCTTGTAACCCACCGGCAGCCCCGCGCTGAATTTCTCGATGGTCGGCGCCAGCTGTTTCACCAGGTCCGTGGGCTGCATCTCATCGCGCACCGAGGCCTTGATGGTGATCGTCGGCTTGCGGTCGCGACGCCATACCAGCGGCTGCTCCAACTCATAACGAACGGTGGCGAAGGCCAGCAGCGGAATCGAGGTGCCGTTGGGTGTGACGATCTGCAGGTTCTGCAAGGTTTCCGGCGTACCGCGCTCGGCATCTTCGGCGCGGCCAACGACGTTGATCAGGTAGATATCGTCGTGTACCTGGGTCACCGAAGCGCCGCTGACCACGCTGTTCATCAACTGCGCCACGTCTTCCGACGACAGCCCCAGTTGCCGCGCCTTGTCCTGGGCAATGTCCACGCGCAGCACTTTGCCGGGCTCGTTCCAGTCGTAGATGATCTCGCCCAGGTGGGTGTTCTGGTCCAGCAAGGTCGCCAGTTCGATAGCGTGCTTGCGCACCTGATCGATATCCTTGCCCGACACGCGATACTGAATCGGCCGCCCCACCGGCGGGCCCATTTCCAGCGGCTGCACATAACTGCCGATGCCGACAAAATCATCGCGCAGGCGTTTTTGCAGGCGCGCAATCAAGGCGCCGCGCTCTTCCAGGCCCTTGCTCACGATGACCAACTGCGCGTAGTAGGGGTTTTCCAGTTGCTGGTCCAGGGGCAGGTAGAAACGAATCGCGCCCTGGCCAATGTAGGTGCTCCAGCGCGCGATGTCCGGGTCGTCCTTGATGATTGCTTCAAGGCGGTCGACGGCCTTGCGCGTCTCATTGATCGAAGCGTTTTGTGGCAGGTTGAGGTCGACGAGGATTTCCGGGCGGTCCGAGGACGGGAAAAACTGGTTCTGCACAAACTGCATGGAGAACACCGAGGCCACAAACAAGCCCACGGTAATGCCGATGGCCCACCAGCGGTTGCGCATGGCCCAGAGCATGCCGCCATTGAAGGCGCGGCCGATGCGCCCAGGTTCGGCGTCATGCGGTTTCACGTTGGCGCTGAGGATATGCACGCCGATCACCGGCGCGAACAGCACCGCCACCACCCATGACACCAGCATGGCCACGGCAATCACCGCAAACAGGGTGAAGGTGTACTCACCCGCCGAACTGGCGTTGAGGCCAATCGGCACAAAGCCGGCGACGGTCACCAGCGTACCGGTGAGCATCGGGAAAGCCGTCGAGGTGTAGGCGTAGGTCGCCGCCTGCTCCTTGGTTTCGCCTTTTTCCAGGCGCGTGATCATCATCTCGACGGTGATCATCGCGTCGTCCACCAACAGGCCGAGGGCGATGATCAACGCGCCCAGCGACACCCGCTGCATGGTGATGCCGCTGTATTCCATGAACACGAACACCAGCGCCAGCACCAGTGGAATCGAGCACGCCACCACCAGGCCGGCACGCATGCCAAGGCTGATAAAGCTCACCACCAACACGATGATCACCGCTTCAAACAAGGCGCTGGTAAAGCCGCCGACGGCTTCTTCCACCACTTCGGCCTGGTCGGAAACCTTATGCACGCCGACGCCCACTGGCAGGTCGGCGGTCAGTTCGTCCATGCGCGTGTGCAGCGCCTTGCCGAAGGATTGGATATTGCCGCCCTTCTGCATGGCAATGGCCAAGCCAATCGCCTGTTTGCCGTTGAAACGGAACATCGGCCGCGCCGGGTCGACGTAGCCACGGCTGATATCGGCAATGTCCGCCAACCGGTAGAAACGGTCATTGAGCCGCAGGTTGACGTTGGCCAGGTCTTTCTCCGAGGCGAATTGCCCGGACGTGCGCACCGAAATCCGTTCCGGCCCGGCCTCGATCACCCCGGCAGGCGTCACGGCGTTCTGTGATTGCAGGCTTTGCACCACTTGGCGTTGATCAATGCCCAACGCGGCGAGTTTGCGCGTGGAGAAGTTC
>NZ_VBVZ01000262.1 GCF_005863185.1 Pseudomonas edaphica | reverse complement strand
GTGCTGCACACAGGGGTATCAGAGCCACGGGAAACATCCTTTTCCAGAAAGACCAGCCTTGGCCACCCGCCCGATCTGAACGGTCGGGATGGAATCAAGGCTGTGCAAGCTTTCTAGAAACGGTCGCGGGTCTTCAATCGGAAATATCAGCAGGTGTTGTAGTCCGCACCTGATAAAACGCTGGTCGTTCTATTCTCAGCGTTTACCCATCGAGCGGCGAGTGCCCGGCGGCGCCATGCCTGGCGACTTGGTGTGGCCGTTCTTGGCGCCATTCTTGTACCAAGGCTGGGCGGCGTTTTTGGCCCCAGCCAGTTCACCCGGCTTGAACGGAAACTTGAACGCCGGGATCTCGGCTTTTTCAACGCTTTGAGCGTCGGCCGGATCGACGAGGTCGGCCGCGTCAACAGGGGGTTGTGTCGGGGAAGTCATGGAAGCTCCGGGGCGTGCAGAAAATGAGGCGGTGGCCGGCTTGCGGGCCACGCTGGCGCGCAGTATACCTGCGCGCCTTGGATCTTTAACCACCGCCGGTACGAATGGTCGGACTTTACTGACAGCGCTGTCAGTTAGCAGTCACCGTGCTGACCGGGTTGGCGGGCTATAAAGAACGATCACTCTCCCAACCCTTTGCCCCGGCGCCCCACCCCATGCACATTCAACGAAAAACCGCCCTGATCGTGGCTGCCCTGGTGGTCGTGGCAGTTGCAGCCTGGGCCTTCAACCGACCGGCGAAAACCAAACTGGCGGTGTCCACCGCTATCCCGGTGCGAGTGGTGAGTGTCACACAGCAGGACATTCCTCGATTTGTCAGCGGTATCGGCTCGGTGCTGTCGCTGCACAGCGTGGTGATCCGCCCGCAAATCGACGGCATCCTCACCAAGCTGCTGGTCAAGGAGGGCCAATTGGTCAAGGCCGGTGACCTGCTGGCGACCATCGATGACCGCTCGATCCGCGCGAGCCTTGATCAGGCCAAGGCGCAGTTGGGCGAAAGCCAGGCGCAGTTGCAAGTGGCGTTGGTGAACCTCAAGCGCTACAAAGAGCTGAGCGTCGACGACGGCGTATCCAAGCAGACCTATGACCAGCAGCAAGCCCTGGTTAACCAGCTCAAGGCCACGGCGCAAGGTAATCAGGCCGCCATTGATTCGGCCCTGGTACAGCTTTCCTACACCCAGATTCGCTCGCCGGTGACTGGCCGTGTCGGCATTCGCACCGTGGATGAAGGCAACTTCCTGCGCATGAGTGATACTCAAGGCTTGTTCTCTGTGACGCAAATCGACCCGATCGCCGTGGAGTTCTCGTTGCCGCAACAAATGTTGCCGACCCTGCAAGGCTTGATCGCCGCGCCCACCCAAGCCAGCGTCGATGCCTACATGGGCGCCGACACCGACGGCCAGACCGGCGACCTGCTCGGCGAAGGCCACTTGAGCCTGATCGACAACCAGATCAGCTCCACCACCGGCACCCTGCGCGCCAAGGCTGAATTCAACAACGCTTCGCAGCGTCTGTGGCCGGGGCAACTGGTGACTATCAAGATCCAGACCGCCCTCGACAAGAACGTGCTGGTGGTGCCACCGACCGTGGTGCAACGTGGGCTCGACGCGCATTTTGTGTACCGCGTCAACGGTGACAAGGTTGAGGTTGTGCCGGTGCAGGTGGCGTATCAGGACAGCGACGTGACTATCATCAAGGGCGTGCAAGCCGGTGATGTGCTGGTCAGCGACGGCCAGTCGCGGCTCAAGGCCGGTGCGCAAATCGAGGTGCTCAAAGAGCCACCACAAGTGATCCAGACCGCCCAGACCAAGGTGCAACCATGAGCGGCAGCCGTTCCCCGTCCGCCTGGTGCGTCGACCATCCGGTTGCCACCCTGTTGCTGACCTTTGCGCTGGTGTTGCTGGGGCTGATTGCCTTCCCGCGCCTGGCTGTGGCGCCGCTGCCGGAAGCGGAGTTCCCGACCATCCAGGTCACCGCCACCTTGCCCGGCGCCAGCCCGGACACCATGGCCTCATCCGTGGCCACGCCCTTGGAGGTGCAATTCAGCGCCATCCCCGGCATGACCCAGATGACCTCCAGCAGCGCCTTGGGTTCAAGCCTGCTGACCCTGCAATTCACCCTGAACAAAAGCATCGACACCGCCGCGCAGGAAGTGCAGGCGGCGATCAACACCGCCTCCGGCAAGCTGCCCAGCGACATGCCGAGCCTGCCGACCTGGAAGAAGGTCAACCCGGCCGACAGCCCGGTGCTGATCCTCAGCGTCAGCTCCGACAGCATGCCCAGCACCGAGCTGAGCGACTATGTAGAAACCTTGCTGGCGCGGCAGATCAGCCAGATTGACGGCGTTGGCCAGATCAATATCACCGGGCAGCAACGCCCGGCGATTCGCGTACAGGCTTCACCGGACAAACTCGCGGCCATCGGCCTGACCCTCGCCGATGTGCGCCTGGCCATCCAGCAGTCCAGCCTGAACCTAGCCAAAGGTGCGATTTACGGCAAGAACAGCGTGTCGACGCTATCGACCAACGACCAGCTGTTTCACCCCGAGGAATACGGCCAACTGATCGTTTCCTACAAGAACGGCGCGCCGGTGCAACTGCGTGATGTCGCCAAAGTCATCAACGGTTCGGAAAACGCCTACGTACAGGCCTGGTCCGGTGACACGCCCGGCGTCAACCTGGTGATTTCGCGCCAGCCCGGCGCCAACATTGTCGAGACCGTGGACCGCATTCAAGCCGAACTGCCGCGCCTGGAAGGCATGCTGCCCGCCTCGGTGCAGGTCAGCGTGTTGACCGACCGCACCAAGACCATCCGCGCGTCCTTGCATGAAGTAGAAGTGACCCTGCTGATCGCCATCCTGCTGGTGGTGGCGGTGATGGCGCTGTTCCTGCGCCAATTGTCGGCGACGCTGATTGTGTCCAGCGTACTCGGCGTGTCGCTGATCGCCAGTTTCGCGCTGATGTATGTGCTGGGCTTCAGCTTGAATAACCTGACGCTGGTGGCGATCGTGATCGCCGTGGGCTTTGTGGTCGACGATGCCATCGTGGTGGTGGAGAACATTCACCGTCACCTGGAGGCGGGCCTGGATAAACGCGAGGCGGCAATCAAGGGCTCGGGCGAGATCGGCTTTACCGTGGTGTCCATCAGCTTCTCGCTGGTGGCAGCGTTTATTCCGCTGTTGTTCATGGGCGGTGTGGTCGGGCGGCTGTTCAAGGAGTTTGCGCTGACGGCCACCTCGACCATCCTGATTTCGGTGGTGGTTTCGCTGACTTTGGCGCCGACCCTGGCCGCGCTGTTCATGCGCGCGCCGACTCATCATGCCCATGACAAACCGGGCTTCAGCGAGCGCCTGCTCGCCGGCTACGCACGCAACCTGCGCCGTGCGCTGGCGCATCAACGCAGCATGGCAGCGATCTTTATGCTGACCCTGGCGTTGGCCGTGGTCGGCTACGTGTTTATCCCCAAGGGTTTCTTCCCGGTGCAGGACACCGGCTTTGTACTCGGCACCAGCGAAGCGGCGGCCGACGTGTCGTACCCGGACATGGTCGCCAAGCACAAGGCGCTGGCCGAGATCGTCAAGGACGACCCGGCAGTGGCCGCGTTTTCCCACTCGGTGGGCGTGACCGGCAGCAACCAGACCATCGCCAACGGCCGTTTCTGGATCGCCTTGAAAGACCGCGGTGATCGCGATGTATCCGCCAGCCAGTTCATTGACCGCATCCGCCCCAAACTGGCCAAGGTGCCGGGCATCGTCTTGTACCTGCGCGCCGGCCAGGACATCAACTTGAGTTCCGGCCCAAGCCGCGCCCAGTATCAATATGTGCTCAAGAGCAACGACGGCGCGACGCTCAATACCTGGACCCAACGCCTGACCGAAAAACTGCGCGCCAACCCGGCCTTTCGCGACCTGTCCAACGACTTGCAACTGGGCGGCAGCATCACTCACATCAGCATCGACCGCCAGGCGGCGGCGCGCTTTGGCCTCACCGCTACCGATGTCGACCAGGCGCTGTATGACGCGTTCGGCCAGCGCCAGATCAACGAGTTCCAGACCGAGATCAACCAGTACCAGGTGGTGCTGGAACTCGACACTCAACAGCGCGGCAAGGCCGAAAGCCTGAACTACTTTTACCTGCGCTCACCGTTGACCAACGAGATGGTGCCGCTGTCGGCACTGGCCAAGGTCGACCCACCCAGCGTGGGGCCGTTGTCCATCAGCCATGACGGCATGTTCCCGGCGGCCAACCTGTCGTTCAACCTGGCACCCGGCGTGGCATTGGGTGATGCGGTGATCATGCTCAACCAGGCCAAAAACGAAATCGGCATGCCGACCACCCTGATCGGCACCTTCCAGGGTGCGGCCCAGGCGTTCCAAAGCTCTTTGGCCAGCCAACCGTGGCTGATCCTGGCGGCGCTGGTGGCGGTCTATATTATTTTGGGCGTGCTCTATGAGAGCTTCGTGCACCCGCTGACGATCATCTCCACCTTGCCCTCGGCGGGCTTGGGCGCGTTGATCATGCTGTGGTTGCTGGGCCAGGACTTTTCGATCATGGCCTTGATCGGTCTGGTGCTGCTGATCGGTATCGTCAAGAAAAACGGCATCCTGATGATCGACTTTGCCCTGGAGGCCCAGCGCGTGCGCGGGCTGCCACCTGAGGAGGCGATTTATGAAGCCTGCGTCACCCGGTTCCGGCCGATCATCATGACCACCCTCGCCGCCCTGCTCGGCGCCGTGCCGTTGATGCTGGGCTCCGGGCCAGGCGCCGAACTGCGCCAGCCGCTGGGGATCGCGGTGGTCGGCGGCCTGTTGGTGAGCCAGGCGCTGACGCTGTTCACCACACCGGTCATATACTTGTACCTTGAGAAGTTTTTCCACAGGCCCAAACCAGCGCTGGCGCTGGCGACCACACACTAAAGGCGGGGTCATGCGCGTCCTGATTATTGAAGATGAAGAGAAAACCGCGGACTACCTGCACCGCGGCCTGACGGAGCAAGGCTACACCGTCGATGTGGCGCGCGAAGGCGTCGAGGGCTTGCACCTGGCGCTGGAGAACGATTACGCGGTGATCGTACTCGATGTGATGCTGCCCGGCCTCGACGGCTTTGGTGTGTTGCGCGCACTGCGGGCACGCAAGCAGACGCCGGTGATCATGCTCACCGCTCGCGAGCGTGTGGAAGACCGCATCCGTGGCTTGCGTGAAGGCGCCGATGATTATTTGGGTAAACCGTTTTCGTTCCTCGAACTGGTGGCGCGCCTGCAAGCGCTGACCCGCCGCAGCGGCGGGCATGAGCCGGTGCAAGTCACCGTAGCCGACCTGTGGATCGACCTGATCAGCCGCAAGGCCAGCCGCAACGGCCTGCGCCTGGACCTGACCGCCAAAGAGTTCTCGCTGCTCAGCGTATTGGCACGGCGCCAGGGTGAAATCCTGTCCAAGACCGCGATTGCGGAAATGGTCTGGGACATCAATTTCGACAGCGACGCCAATGTGGTGGAAGTGGCGATCAAGCGCCTGCGCGCCAAGCTCGACGGGCCGTTCGAACACAAGTTGCTGCACACCATTCGTGGCATGGGTTATGTGCTGGAGAGCAGAAGTGTCGGCTAACTCCATCGCCCTGCGCCTGAGCGGCATGTTCACGCTGGTGGCGCTGCTGATTTTCGTGTTGATCGGCGGCGCGCTGTACCAGCAAGTGGATCGCGGCCTGGGCTTGTTGCCGGGCGCCGAACTGGATGCGCGCTACAGCGTGCTGGAATCCTCGGTGAACCGCTTCGGCACGCCGGACCACTGGGCAAAAATCACCGCCAAGTTGAAGTTGCTCGGCGAAGAAGACCCGCGCATCCGCTTCTGGGTGGTGAGCAGCGACCCGAGCTACGAATACGGCACCCCCGACGCGCAGATCCGCGCATTCGCCCAAGGGCCGACCGGCAAACGCGACTTGCGCCTGCCTGGGCATGAATACCCGTTCAAGGTGTTGCTCAGCCAGTTCGCGGCCAAGGATCAACGCCCGCCGCTGCGCTTTATGATCGCCATCGACACCGAGAACTTCCGCGCCACTCAGCACCATCTGTTGATGGCCTTGATCGGCCTGGCCTGTGTCGGTGTGGCACTGGCGGCACTGTTGGGTTTTTGGGTCTCGCGTATCGGCCTCAAGCCGCTGGGCAAACTTTCGGATGAAGCGCAAAAACTCGCACCGCCCAAACTCTCCGGGCGCCTGCAGTTGTCGCCCTTGCCGCCGGAGCTGAGCCAGTTCGTCAACTCATTCAACTCCACCCTGGATCGGGTCGAACAGGCGTATTCGCGCCTGGAGTCATTCAATGCCGATGTGGCCCACGAACTGCGCTCGCCGCTGACCAACCTGATCGGCCAGACCCAAGTGGCGCTCACCCGTGGTCGTTCGGCCGAGCATTACTTCGAGGTGCTGCAATCGAACCTCGAAGAGCTGGAACGCCTGCGCTCGATCATTAATGACATGCTGTTCCTGGCCAGCGCCGACCAGGGCAGCAAGGCCACCAAACTGATCGAAAGCTCCCTGGCCGATGAAGTCGCCACCACCCTCGACTACCTGGACTTCATCCTCGAGGACGCCCAAGTCAAAGTGCGCGTACACGGAGATGCCTTGGTGCACATCGAAAAAGCCCACCTGCGCCGCGCGCTGATCAACCTGCTGAGCAATGCGGTGCAGCACACTGCGCCGGGGCAGATCATCGAAGTGAGCATTGAAGTGCAGGAGCAGTGGGTGGCGATCGGGGTGACCAACCCCGGCGATGAGATCGCCCGTGAGCATTTGCCGCGCTTGTTTGAACGCTTCTACCGGGTGGACGCGTCGCGCAGTAACAGCGGCGCAAATCATGGGCTGGGGCTGGCGATCGTCAAAGCGATTGCATTGATGCACGGCGGTGATGTGTTTGTGCGCAGTGAGGGCGGTGGCAATACTTTTGGCATTACCTTGCCGGTCTGACTCACCAGAACACATCGATCCAGTGTGGGCCAGCTCCCACACAAGCCAGATCCCACTTAGCCAGCTTCCCCACTGGATCTCAAAGGTCTGACTGTTGCGGTTTGGGCAACAGTCATTATCTTGTTACACTCTATATCGCACCGCTCACCTGCGTTACTTTGACGCACCGATGAGCGCGACGGCAAGGCAGCTTCCCGCTCACCCGAATTTCCCTCGACTTATTTCCAGGGCTCTACACTGGGAATCTGTTTAAAGCCGCTGACTTCAGCGGCTTTTTTTTGCCGTAAAAAAAGGCCAGGCACACCCCCACGACATTGGCCGTTTTCGATTGACCAAAGGAGCTAAACCGGTGAAGAACTCGCTGACGTTCACCCCGTTATTCCTCGCGATTGCAGCAACGATCGTCCCCCTTGCCCACGCGGCAGACTCGACCCCCGCTGACGGTTTCGTCGAAGGCTCAAGCCTGAAGATCAACACCCGCAACTACTACATGAACCGCGACCGCCGCGACACTCACACCGATGACAGCAAAGAATGGGGCCAGGGTTTCATCGGCACATTCGAATCCGGCTACACCCAAGGCACCGTCGGCTTTGGCCTGGACCTCAATGCCATGCTCGGCCTCAAGCTCGACGGCGGCGGTGGCACTGACGGTTCCAGCATCCTGCCTTACGGCAGCGGCAACGGCAAAGCGCCTGGCTCGTTCTCCACCGCGGGCGGCACTTTGAAAATGCGTGCCTTCGACACCGAACTCAAAGCCGGCGACCTGTTCCTCAACAACCCGGTGATCGCCGGCGGCATGACCCGCATGTTGCCGCAGACGTTCCGGGGTGTGAGCCTGGCCAACCACAGCTTCGATGGCTGGATGTTCGAAGGTGGCCAGGCCAGCTTTACCAAACTCTACAACCAGAGCGGCCACCGACGCATCGGCACCAGCTACGGCACCCTGCCCGCCAACGCCGACAGCCAGCACCTGAACTGGGCCGGTGTGTCCTTCAGCGGCGTCCCGGGCCTGACCAGCAACCTGTACGCCTCCGAACTCAAGGATGTATGGCACCAGTACTACTACGACCTGGACTACACCTACGCGCTGAACGATCTTGTCAGCCTCAACCCAGGCCTGCACTACTACCACACCCAGGACACCGGCCAGTCGTTGCTCGGCAGCATCGACAACAACACTTACAGCCTGCATTTCACCGTAGGTGTTGGTCACCACAGCGTCACCGCCGCGTACCAGCGGGTCAACGGCAACACGCCGTTCGACTACATCACCCAGGGCGACAGCGTGTACCTGGACAATTCCCAGCA
>NZ_VBVZ01000261.1 GCF_005863185.1 Pseudomonas edaphica | reverse complement strand
CCCTAAGATCCAGCACCTTTAAGTCCGATAAGTGGAAAGAACGGCGAGGTCGGTTCCACAAAGGCCTGTCAGCTCGCAACTGAGCAAAGGGTGGGAATGGTTGCTGATCCAAATAGCAGGCAAAAAAAAGCCCCTCGCTAGAGGGGCTTTCATTCACAGCAGTGTCAGGCCAACCGCATCAGGTCATCTGAATAATGGTCTGCATGATGGTGCTCTGGGTGGAGATGGTCTTGGCGTTCGCCTGGTAGTTGCTCTGGGCCTTGATCAGGTCCACCAGCTCGTTGGTCAGGTTGACGTTGGAGTTTTCCAGGGACTTGGACACGATCGAACCCAAGGTGCCGGATTGCGGGGCGTCATAACCCGGCTGGCCCGAGGCGAAGGTCTCTTTCCAAGTGGTGCCACCCGACGGCTGCAGACCCTGCTCGTTGTTAAAGCTGGCCAGGGAGAGCTGACCGATGGCCTTGCTCTGCTGGTTGCTGAAGGTGGCGAACAGCACGCCGTTACCGTCGATATTCAGACCGGTGATCTGGCCGGTGGCATAGCCATCGGTGACCGGTGGGTTACGGTAGGTGGCCGAGTTGTACTGGGTGATGTTGCCCATGTTGATGGCAATACCGCCAGGGTTGGCATTCGCGCCGTTTTTGGTCCACACGCCATTGGTCACTGTACCCGGCACCCAGCCAGTCAGCTGCAGGGTAGTGCTGGAGGTGCCCCCGGTGACAATCCCGGTGAGTTTGCCGGCACCGTCAAAGCTCAACGTCGATGCCACCGGTGGCGTCGAGCCTGTGCCAGTAGGCGCCGAACCGTCTGGGTTACGGCCGTCGATCAGGGTGTAGGACTTCCAGGTATTGGAATCCGTTTTGACCAGGTACTGCACCATCGGGTGCGCGTTACCCTGAGTGTCGTACAGCGTAGTGTTGTACTGGGTACTGAACGAGCTGGACTCGGTTGGATCGAACGGGTGCGCCGCCTGATCAATCACCGGCGAGGAAGAGTTCAGGTTACTGGTGGAGTCCACTTTGGTGGACGCCTTGGGCGGCAGGTTCGACAGGTTCAATTGCAGGTCGGTCAGCGCGCCCTTGATGATGTTGCCATCGGCGTCCGCGGCGTAGCCTTGCAGGCGCGAGGTGCCGGTGTTGTTGGTGATGTAGCCGTCTTTGTCCGAACGGAAGGTGCCGCTGCGGGTGTATTCCAGCGAACCGTCACTGCCCTTCTGCACGAAGAAGCCACCGCCCTGGATCGCCATGTCCAGCAAGCCGCCGGTGTTGTTGACGTCACCTTGGGTGAATTGCTGGGACACCGCCGCCAGGTTCACGCCGCTGCCGACACTGTTCTGGCCAGTGCCCAGTTTGGACGCCGCGTAGATGTCGGAAAACTCCGCACGGGACGATTTGAAACCGGTGGTCGCAACGTTGGCAATGTTGTTGCCCGTCACGTCCAGTTGTTTGTTGGCCGCATAGAGGCCGCTAAGGCCGATGTTAAAAGACATGTTTCTCTCCTTCTGCCGTATTTAGCCGGCTCTATGTACCGATAGTCTGAATTTGCGACAGCTTGACGCTGCCCATGCCGCCTGCAAGGTTGAGCAGCATTTCGCCGCCGGTCTTGCTCAACGTCACGCTGGTGACCGTTGCCGGCAGCGACGTCAACAGGGCAACCGAGTCGCCTTTGTCATTCTTGGTGCTGGCCGCGAAGGTATAAGTGCCGGCGGGGGCGACTTCACCTTTGTCGCTCTTGCCATCCCATATAAAGCTTGAATTGCCGGCGCTTTGGGCGCCCATGTCGATAGTGCGCACCACGTTGCCGTCTTTGTCGGTGATTTTTACCGAGACGTTGCCTGTCGCTGCCGTCACCGCCACCGAGCCGGTCATGCTCTTGCTGGTATCAACCATGGCCTTGTCGGTCTGGGTGATGATCGAACGCCCGACCAGTGACGAGGCCTGCAACGCTTGCGAAGAGCTGAAGTTGCTGGAGATCGCATTCACCGAGTCGTTCAGGGTGTTGATGCCTTCCAGGCTGCTGAACTGCGCCAGCTGCGCCACGAACGCGCCGTTGTCCTGAGGCGACAGCGGATTCTGGTTTTTCAGCTGGGTCACCAGCAGTTGCAGGAACGCATCCTTGCCCAGCGCCTGGTTGCCCGTGGCCGCCTTGGCGGCACCATCAAGGCCGCTGTTGTCTGTGGCAGTCTTGACCTTGGAGTTGAACAGGTCCTGAACCGCCGTGTTGGGTGTAGAAGTGGTATCAACAATGGCCATTATTTGGCGCCCCTTATCACTGACCCAGGGTCAGGACCTTCTGCATCATGGTTTTGGCGGTGTTCATCATTTCCGCGTTGGTCTGGAACGAGCGGCTGGCGGAAATCATGTCGGCCATTTCCTCGACCACGTTGACGTTGGGGTAGTACACGTAACCCTTTTCGTTCGCGGCCGGATGGTTAGGCTCGTAGCGGGCTTCCAGGTTGCTCTGGTCTTCGACCACGCCGAGCACCTGCACGCCTTGGCCCGCCGCATCCTGGTTCTGGAACAGTGAATCACCGCTGCCGCTCTGGCCGGCCTGGCCACCCTGGAACATGGTAGCGAACACCGGGTGACGGGCGCGGTAGGTCTGGTCAATGCTCGAAGACACGGTCTCGGCGTTGGCGATGTTACTGGCGACGGTGTTCAAACGCGTGGTCTGCGCGCTCATGCCACTGCCGGCAATATTGAAAACACTGGCGAGGGACATGGCTTACTCTCCGCGCAGGGCTGACATCAGCCCTTTGAATTTGCTGTTAAGCAGGGTGAAGCTGGCCTGAAAGTTCACCGAGTTCTCGGCGTAGGCCGATTGCTCCAGCTGGGCGTCGACGGTGTTCTGATCGATCGACGGCTGCATCGGCGTGCGATACAGCAGCGACTCGTCACCATTGCCCAGGCCTTGCGCTTCGATATGACGGCTGTTGGTCATGTTCAAGGCAAAGGTGCCGTTCTTGATCTTGTCCTGCTGTGCGGCGAGCACGGCGGAGAAGTCCAAATCCCGAGCCTTGTAGTTCGGGGTGTCGGCGTTGGCAATGTTGTTGGCCAGGACTTCGGCACGTTGGGCGCGAAAGCCCAGGGCTTGTTCGTGGATACCGAGCGCTTTATCGAAGCTGATGCTCATGGCGGAAACCTTTAGGCTGACCTGCTTTTCGTATCTGGGTTATAGCAAGGCCCATGCCAATTCGCCGAAGGCCCGTATTACAAGGGTTTGCGCAAGGTTTGCCGGCGGCAATGCCAGAAAAGCGGCAATGGGCTTCCGCGTGGCGCCAGTAAAGCGGCAATGGCGGTTGCCGCTTTTACACCCGGTGGCAATCCTTCAACAGGCTGCCCCAGTGCCCCAGATACCTTGACCGCTCGTCTGCACTGTCATTTCTGACAGTTGTTGCGCCTACGTCTTTGCGTGCCTCATCGGGTGACCCCCTACATGCATAAAGCAGAGGCACACCATGCTGACTATTCCCCCCCTCAGATTCGTCCTGCAGGACAACGCGCTACCCATTCCAAACCTCTCGACCAGACTGCTGATCGGCAATGCGGTTGAATTGTTTTGCCCCTTTGCCGTCAAGCAGGGTGATTTCGTCAACGCAAATTTGATCGGCGAAAGAGGCAGAACGTACAACCTGAGCTTTGAGGTGGAGAAAGACGAGGCCGGGCTCAACTTTTTGACTCACCGTTCAATCATTGTCGGTAAGTCAAGGACCAATGTTGTTTTAATATTACGCGTTCGACGTGGCAGCGACGTGTACTTTGCGCCGAACGCAACCGTGTCCATCGATGCCGGCGGCATCGTTGTGCCTGTTCCTGGCACAGTGTGGGATTTCGCCGATGGCACCTTCCAAGGCTGGGTACCTCAGTCAGTTTATGCAGGCAGGGTGCTGCACATCGTCAACGGCAGCGTGGTCGTTGACCTGCCCAGCAGCCAGGTAACCAAGGCTCACATCATCACCCAACCCGTATCGGTCATCGCTGGGCGCATCTACGATGTCAGCTTTGACGTCCTGGGTGGTACAGCCGCCGGAGATGGCTCGACGCTGTACCTGACGGTTAACGGCAGCCGAATCGGCGCCAACGTACAAAACATAACCAACGCATCAACACAAACCGGAACCGGGACATTTACCGCAAGCAGTACCGGCACCGTGCATTTGGGTATTTTCAACGAGACCATCCCCAGCAGGAACCATCTTCTATTCTTGGGCAATATCCGAATGACACCCAAACCCTGACCACCGCCCGTAAAAACTGGCGCTTGGCGCGCATAAAAAACGGGAAGCCTTTGCGGGGCTTCCCGTTTTTTATGCTCAAGCCACCTTTATTTGGCCTGATAAATGATCCCGGGGCTGCACTGCACCATCTGGTAATGATCCGGCAGGCCGTTGAGTGCTTCGGATGCACCCAGGAACAAATAACCACCACGCTTGAGCGTACCGTGAATACGCAACAGGATGTCTTTCTTCACCTCTGCCGAGAAGTAGATCAACACATTGCGGCAGAACACCATGTCGAACTTGCCCAGGCTGGCATAGCTGTCGAGCAGGTTGAACGAGCGAAATTCCACCCGGCTCTTGATCGGCGCCTTGACCGCCCAGCGTCCTGCCCCTTTGGGGTCGAAGAAACGTTGCAAGCGTTCCTGGGACAAACCGCGGCCCAGGGCCAGGCTGTCGTACTCGCCGGTCTTGCAGTTGGTGAGCATGGTGCCGGACAGGTCGGTGGCGACAATTTGCGCACCGGCCTTCAATTGGCCCATGTTCGTACGCTCGAACTCATCGATGGACATCGAGATCGAGTACGGTTCCTGCCCCGAAGAACAAGCGGCCGACCAGATGCGCAGGCGCTGGCCCGGACTGGCCTTGATGGCCTCCGGCAGCACTTTGTTCTTGAGCACTTCAAAGGGGTAGGTATCACGAAACCACAAGGTTTCGTTGGTGGTCATGGCATCCACCACCATTTCCTTGAGCCCGCTGCGCGGCTGGCCCTGGATGCGCTGGACCAACTCACCCAGGGATTTAATGCCCTGCTGTTCCATCAGTTTGTTGAGACGGCTGGATACCAGGTACTGCTTGTTTTCACCGAGCAATATGCCACAGGCTTTTTCCAGGAAGACCCGGAACTGTTCGAAATCCAAATTACCCGTAGACAATGATACCGCCTCTTAAATCGTGTGACCGCCAGGAGGAAATCCCCCTAGCCGTGATCTGCTGCCTTGATCCGGTCGACTACCCGGGATGCCAGGTCATCAGGGCGGAATTTGGCCAGGAAGTCATCAGCACCGACCTTCTTGACCATCGCCTGATTGAATACGCCCGACAAGGAAGTATGCAGGATGATATGCAATTTTTGCATGCGTGGATCGTTACGTATCTCGGCCGTGAGGGTATAGCCGTCCATTTCCGGCATTTCAATGTCGGAGATCATCATCAGGAACTCTTCTTCCGGCTTCTTGCCTTCGTCCACCAGTTTGCGCAGGTAATCCAGGGCTTGGCGACCATCGTTCAAGGCCACCACTGCCACGCCGACCGTTTGCAGGCAGCGGCTGACTTGCTTGCGCGCCACCGAGGAGTCATCCACCGTCAGCACACGCAGCGACACCGCCTTGTGTGCGGTTTCGGCGTCTACCACGCCAACCGAAATGGTTTCCGAGGTGGGTGCGACTTCGGCGAGGATCTTTTCCACGTCGATGATTTCGACCAACTGGTTGTCGACCCGCGTCACTGCCGTGAGGTAGTGATCGCGCCCGGTGCCCTTGGGCGGCGGATGGATCTCCTCCCAGTTCATATTGACGATGCGCTCCACCGAGCGCACCAGGAAACCCTGGGTCTTGGTGTTGTATTCGGTGATGATCACAAAGGGGCTTTCGCGGTCCTGCAACCCCGAGGAACCGGTGGCCATGGCCAGGTCGAGAATCGGGATGGTCGCGCCTCGGATATTCGCAACGCCGCAGACCACCGGGCTGGATTTAGGCAATATGGTCAGCTTGGGGCACTGCAGCACTTCCCGCACTTTAAACACATTGATGCCGTACAGCTGCTTGCCGTCCAGGCGGAAAAGCAACAGTTCCAGGCGATTCTGCCCTACCAGCTGTGTGCGCTGGTTTACTGAGTCCATTACTCCTGCCATGCCTTGACTCCTACGCTAAAACCTTTGGCTATACCTACAAGGGCAACGACGCTCACCCAACACTAAACGGCACGGGCTTTGCTATTTATTGGTCTATGAACCTTAAAACGACAGTTTTCCGACGCATCCCACGGTATCGCAGATTGCTCTGCGCAACGATGGCTTTGCTTGCCTTGGGCTCGGGCACCACGGCTCGCGCAGATAATGTCACCTTGCCTGATCTCCTTATCGGCGTCACCCAAGGCTTTCTTGAGTTCACTGTAGAAGATTATCTGGCGACCACCCAAACGCCGGGGCGTTACGAAATCCAGGTCAACCAACTGGACCCGCGCCTGCGCATGCCTATGTGCGACAAGGAATTGACGGCCAGCCTCGAAAGCCCGGCCCAGCCCATCGGCCGCGTGACGGTAAAAGTGCGCTGCGAGGGCGCCTCACCCTGGACCGTGTTTGTGCCGGCGCAGGTCAAACTGTTCCGCGATGTGGTTGTGGTCACACGCCCGCTCAAACGCACCGGCATCATTGGTTTTGAAGACGTGGCCCTGCGCGAACGCGACATCAGCCTGATCAATCAGGGCTACCTCACCGCTGTGGACCAAGCCATCGGGCAGAAACTGACCCGACCAATGGTCACCGACCAAGTCATTACGCTGGTGCATCTGGAACAGGCTGAAGTGATTCGCAAGGGCGACCAGGTGGTGATTTCCGCCAGCAGCGGCGGGCTGATGGTAAAAATGCCGGGGGAGGCGCTGTCCAACGGCGGGATGAGCGAGCAGATCCGGGTCAAGAACCTCAATTCCAACCGTGTGATCAAGGCGCAGGTGACCGCGCCGGGCCAGGTTGAGGTGGCGCTATAGAAGATCACCGCTGTGAGATCACTGGTGTGAAACGCCAGGTTTTCCTACACTGTGCGTGGGATGTCGACCTGTACAGGTTTATTGTCAAACGAGCCTAAAGTTTGTCCGGGTATGGCCGAAAACATGGCAAGCGTCCAAATACCCAGAGGTTTTTTTAACATGGTCATTGATTTCAGTCGTTTAAATAACACCCAGGCTTTGCCGGGCAATACGCGCACCAGCGGGGCAAAGGACGGCGTAGAAGCCAAGTCCCAGCCAGCACCTGCGGCCAAGACAGAACAGGCCAGCGCCAGCCAGAGCGGGGAATCGGTACACCTGAGCAATGAGGCTCAACAGTTGCAGAAGGTCACTGACTCGCTGCGCGATCAACCCGTAGTCAATAAAGCCCGCGTGGCCGAATTGAAACAGGCAATCGCTGATGGCAGCTATAAGGTCGACAGCAACCGTGTCGCCAGCAAGCTGCTTAACTTCGAAGCCGAGCGCTAGGCAAAGGCCTGCGCAGGGCTTTTGGACGCTTAAAACCCAAGGCCAGCCATGCACCACGACGAACATCTGCTTGAACTGATCATTGATGATCTGGCGCCGACGCAACTTCTGCTCGAGCTGCTCAAAGAAGAATCCCTGGCCCTCTATGGCCGGGACATGCGCTTGCTGGAGGAAATCCTGGCGCGCAAACAGTCGCTGATCGTGCTGCTGGAGCAGCATGGCAAGAAGCGCAGCGAAATTCTCATCAGCCTGGGCCTGCCGGCTGATCATGATGGCCTGGCACAACTGGCCAGCCACTCCTCGGTAGGCGATCAGTTGCTGGCGCAGAGCACCGCACTCAATCAATTGCTGGCCCAGTGCCAGGAAGCCAACCTGCTCAACGGCCAGTCGATCCAGCTGCAGCAGGCTACGACCGCCAACCAGTTGCGCATACTCCACGGCGGAGAGCCTCCGGCGCTGTACAACGCCCAAGGGTCGACCTCGCGCCTGGTCAAGCCAAGCACCCGCAGCCAAGCCTGACACCGGTTTACAGCGCGCCCTATCCAAGGCGCGCTACATGCTGGCAAAATGCCGGTTCTTGCGTGTAGTCGTATTTTGTCTGGAGATGGAAGAACCGTGTTCAACGCCCTTAATGCGGAAGATGCTCCGCAGCCACCCAAGGTGCTCACCACGCCTCTGGAAATCGCCAGCACGTTGCGAATGCTGCAAGAAAGCCATGACCCGCTGATCATCACTTTCCATGAACGCAGCCAGCGGTTCCAAAGCTATCTGGTGGATATAGATCGGGACAGCAAAACGC
>NZ_VBVZ01000260.1 GCF_005863185.1 Pseudomonas edaphica | reverse complement strand
GCCTGCGATAGCGGTGTATCAGGTACAGATGTGGTAACTGACAGGCCGCTATCGCAGGCAAGCCAGCTCCCACAAGGGTTCGGCGGTGTTCTGCTTACTCGATACCGACCTGATTGCGCCCGTTATGCTTGGCCGTGTACAACCCCTTGTCCGCCGCCATGATCAACTGCCGACAATCCGTACCCTGCAACGGCGTCATGGTCGACAGGCCAATACTGATGGTCAGGCTCGCCCCTTCTGCCGGGGCAATGTGCGGGATCTTCAGCCCCGCAACCGCCATGCGCAGCTTCTCGGCCACCAGGCGCGCACCGCCCGGCGAGGTATTGGGCAGCACCAACGCAAACTCTTCACCGCCGTACCGCGCCGGCAAGTCCGAAGGTCGGCTGCTGGCTTCACGGATGCTCGCGGCGACTTTGCGCAGGGCTTCATCACCTTCCACGTGGCCAAAGCTGTCGTTGTAGGTCTTGAAGAAGTCCACATCGATCATCAACAACGACAGCTGGGTCTGGTCACGCATGGCACGGCGCCATTCCAGCTCCAGGTATTCGTCAAAGTGGCGGCGGTTGGACAGCCCGGTGAGGCCATCGGAGTTCATCAGCCGTTGCAGCACCAGGTTGGTGTCCAGCAATTGCTGCTGGCTCACACGCAGCGCGCGATAAGCCGCATCGCGCTGCAACAGCGTCATATACGAGCGCGAGTGATAGCGAATGCGCGCCACCAGCTCGATGTTATCCGGCAGCTTGACCAAGTAATCATTGGCCCCGGCCGAAAACGCCGCGCTCTTGATCAGCGGGTCTTCCTTGGTCGAAAGCACGATGATCGGGATATTCGCCGTGGCCGGGTGGTTGCGGTATTCGCGCACCAGTGTCAGGCCATCAAGACCGGGCATCACCAGGTCTTGCAGGATCACCGTCGGTTTGATGCGGATCGCCTGGGCAATCGCCTGATGCGGGTCGGCGCAAAAGTGAAAGTCGATGTTTTCTTCGTGAGCCAGGCCGCGCCGCACAGCTTCGCCGATCATGGCCTGGTCGTCGACCAGCAACACCATGGCAGCGTTTTCGTCGGTCTTGATGTCGTCGATCTGTAAATCATTCATGTGCAGTCACCTGAATTACTTTCCTGCAAGCCGGCACTGCGAGAGGTCTTGATCATTTTGCAAATACCTCCAGCAATCGGGGCGCAATTCTGTCCAGTGGGCGGATTTCAACAGCAGCATCAATCGCCGCCGCCGCTTTTGGCATGCCATACACCGCACAGCTCTGCTGATCCTGGGCGATGGTCAAATATCCTTGTTCACGCAGTATCTTGAGGCCCTGAGCCCCGTCGCGCCCCATGCCGGTCAGCAGTACGCCGACGGCATCACCATTCCAGTGGCTGGCGACGCTTTCGAAGAACACGTCGATGGAAGGCCGGTAAATCTCGTTCACAGGCTCCGCGGTATAGGCTAGCGTGCCATTTTTCAACAGGCGAATGTGGTGGTTGGTGCCAGCCAGCAGCACCACGCCGTTTTGAGGCGGTTCGCCCTCGCGTGCCAGGCGCACCGGCAGGCCGGAGGCGCTGCTCAGCCATTCGGCCATGCCGGCGGCAAACACCTGGTCCACATGCTGCACCAGCACAATGGCGGCGGGAAAGTCGCGGGGCAAACCCTTGAGCAGGATTTCCAGCGCGGCCGGGCCGCCCGCAGAGGAACCAATCGCCACCAGCCTCTGACGTTTGCCAGTGGTGCGCGCCGGCGCGGTTTCGGCGCGTACACGACTGCCACGCTGGCCGATCAGCCAGCCAATATTGAGGATTTTGCGCAGCAACGGCGCCGCCGCATCCTTGGGGTTGCCCACGCCCAGCGCCGGAGTGTCCACCACATCCAGGGCGCCATGGCCCATGGCTTCGAACACGCGACTCATATTCGCTTGGCGGTCGACGGTCACCAGCAGAATAGCGCACGGGGTCTCGGCCATGATCTGCCGCGTGGCCTCCACGCCGTCCATCACCGGCATGATCAAGTCCATCAGGATCAGGTCCGGGGTCAATTCGGCGCAGCGCTGCACAGCTTCCAGGCCATTGCTGGCCACCCACACAACCTCGTGGGCCGGCTCTAAACTCAACGCGCGGCGCAAGGCCTCTACCGCCAGGGGCATGTCATTGACGATCGCAATCCTCATGCCCGGGCGCCTCCAATCAGCTCCATCACGGCATCCAGCAACGCATCGTCATGGAAACTGGCCTTAGCTAGATAATAGTCGGCGCCGGCGTCCAGTCCACGGCGCCGGTCTTCTTCGCGATCCTTGTACGACACCACCATCACCGGCAACGATTGCAGGCGACTATCACGGCGCAAGAGTGTGACCAATTCGATCCCGTCCATACGAGGCATATCAATGTCAGTGATCAGCAGGTCGAAGTCTTCGGAGCGCAGCGCGTTCCAGCCATCCATGCCATCGACCGCGACCGCCACTTCATAACCACGATTAAGCAACAATTTGCGTTGCAGCTCACGCACGGTGAGCGAATCGTCCACCACCAGCACGCGTTTGCGCGGTGCTTCGGTCGCCTGCTGGCTGCGCCGTGCGATGCGTTCCAGGCGCCCGGTGTTAAGCAATTTATCCACCGAACGCAGCATGTCTTCGACGTCGACGATCAACACCACCGAGCCGTCATCCAGCAAAGCACCGGCGGAAATATCCTGGACCTTGCCCAGGCGGTCATCCAGCGGCAATACCACCAGGGTGCGCTCACCGATAAAACGCTCCACCGCAATGCCATACACCGCATCGCGCTCGCGGATGACCACCACCTTCAAGGTTTCGTCATTGCTCTGCCCCGGCGGGCGCTGCAGCAATTGGCTGGCGGCCACCAGACCGACATGCCGGCCTTCGTGCCAGAAATGCTGGCGCCCTTCCAGTTGCACAATGTCATTCGGCGCCAGGTCGCACATGCGTTCGATGTGCGCCAGCGGGAAGGCATAGGCTTCCTCGCCGACCTCCACCACCAGGCTGCGCACCACCGACAGGGTCAACGGCACTTCCAGGTGGAAGCGGCTGCCCTGCCCCGCCGTCTGCTCCAGCACCACGGCGCCACGCAGTTGGCGGACCATGTGCTGCACCGCATCCAGGCCGACGCCGCGCCCGGACACTTCGGTGACCTTGTCGCGCAGGCTGAAACCCGGCAGGAACAGGAAAGTCAGCAGCTCTTCTTCACTCAAGCGCAGCGCGGTTTCCAGTGGTGACAGGTGCCGGTCGACGATGGTGCCACGTAGACGCTCCAGGTCGACGCCATTGCCGTCGTCGCTTAACTCCAGCACCAGCAAACCGGCTTGATGGGAGGCGCGCAGGCGGATCAAGCCTTCGGCGGGTTTGCCCGCCAACACCCGCTGCTCGGGCATTTCGATGCCGTGGTCGACGGCATTGCGCAATAAATGCGTGAGCGGCGCTTCGAGTTTTTCCAGTACGTCGCGGTCGACCTGGGTCTTTTCACCCTCGATCTCCAGGCGCACCTGCTTGCCGAGGCTGCGGCCAAGGTCACGCACCATGCGCACCTGGCCGGCGAGCACATCGGCAAACGGTCGCATGCGGCAGGCCAGCGCGGTGTCATAAAGCACCTGGGCACGCTGGCCGGCCTGCCAGCCGAACTCATCCAGTTCGGCGGTCTTATCCGCCAGCAACGCCTGGGCTTCACTCAACAGGCGGCGCGTGTCGGCCAGGGCTTCCTGGGCTTCCAGGCTCAGGTTAATGGCCTTGAGTTGGCCATCGAGCGTGTCCAAGGCGCGCGCGCTGTTGCTTTGAATGCGCTTGAGGCGCTGCAGGCTCACCAGGTAAGGCTTGAGCCGCTGGGTCTCCACCAAAGATTTACTCGACAGGTCGAGCAGGCTGTTCAAGCGCTCGGCGGTGACGCGCAGCACGCGCTCCCCGCCTTCGGTCAGGCGTTTGTTCGGGCGCGGCAGGTCAGTGCTGACCGGCGGCACAGGCTCAGGCTCCGGCGGCAACGCTTCAATCACCGGCGCAGGTTCGGGAGCGGCGGGGGCTGGTGTGGCGTTGACAATCGGCTGCGACGGATCCAGCAGGCGTTCCATCAGCGCTACATAGCCTTCAATGTCCGCTGGCCCGACATTATTGCCCGGCGTGGCGATGCGCATCAGCAGGTCGGTGCCCTGCAGCAAGGCGTCGATATGCTCAGGTTGCAGGTACAGGCGGTTTTCCTGGGCGCTGACCAGGCAGTCCTCCATCACATGGGCCACGCTGACCCCGGCGTCCACGCCGACAATCCGCGCCGCGCCCTTGAGCGAGTGCGCGGCGCGCATGCATGCCTCAAGCTGGTCAGCCTGGGTGGGGTTGCGTTCCAGGGCCAGCAGGCCCGCGCTCAACACCTGGGTTTGCGCATCGGCTTCCAGGCTGAACAGCTCCAGCAGCGAGGCATCGCGCATCTGGTCGGGGGTCATGTGAGGCTCCGGGTCACGGCAGACAACAATTGCGCCTCGTCCAGCCAACGCAGGCTGCGGCCTTTCCACTGCAACACGCCTTGGGTAAAGCGCGCGCTGGCCTGGGTGCCGGAAGCCGACGCAGCCTTCAAGGTGCGCTCATCGATGGCATGGATGCCGTCGACTTCATCCACCGGTACCACCACCGGGCCGTCCTGGGCAGCAATAATCAACATGCGCGGCATCACTCGCGCGCCGGTAGCGCCTGTGCTGGCCGGGTCCAGCCCCAGCAGTTCCACGAGTGACAGGCACGCCACCAGCGCACCGCGCACATTCGCAACGCCCAGTAATGCGCGGGAACGTTGGTGCGGCAACGAGTGAATCGGCTGCAGTGGCGCCACCTCCACCAGGCATCGCGTGGCAATGCCCAGCCACTCTTCACCCAGACGAAACATCAGGATCGAACGGGTGACGATGTCTTCGTCAACTTCCGCGGCTGCATACGCCTGTCGGTCGTCCTGCTGCAACGCATAACGGTCAAGCAGGCGCGTGGCGGCGGCGGAATACACCGAGCAGTTGCGGCAGTGGATATGTTCGGCGAGCAACGGGCAGGACTTGTCGCCATGGATGCCGATGCGGTTCCAGCAGTCGTCGATGGCTTGGGTGTCGGCCAGGGTCAGGTCCAGACCTGCGGTGTCGAGCGCATCAAGGTTATTCATCGTTTGGACTCACTGTCTGCACGCTCGCTACGCGCGGCGCGCGCCTGCAAGCGACGCGCGCCCGCACTGTCACCCTGGGACTCGAGCAATGCGGCCAAGTGCATCAAGGCCTGCGGGTGCTGCGGTTCCAGGTACAAGGCTTTGCGGTAATAACCCTGGGCTTCCAGGGCGCTGCCGGCCACGTCGCTGAGCAGCCCCAGCCAGTAAAACACCTGGGCTGCCGGCGGGTGGTTACTCAAATACTGTTCACACGCGGCACGGGCCTCAGCACTTTTGCCTTCGTTAGCCAACGTAGCGATGCGGCTGAGCAAATCGCCCGCATCGCTGTGCGGCGCCTTGATCGGCACCACTTGGGCACTCGCGGTGCTGAACGGGCGCGGCTTGGCAGGAATCGGTGCCGCGCTGCGCTGGGGGATGGGCAGGGGCACAAATACCGGTTCAGGCTTGACCGGCTCGGTATGCCGACTGAATGCAAAGGATTGCGGCACGCCAATCGAGCGCATGCCATGGCGCCCCAGCAGGCTGCCCTCGGCGGGGCCGATAAACAGCACGCCGTCCTCATGGGTCAGGCTCTTGAGCACATCGAACACTTGCTTCTGGGTGGGCTGGTCGAAGTAGATCAGCAGGTTGCGGCAGAACACAAAATCGTAGGTGGGCTCATTGGCCAGCAACGCCGGGTCGAGCAAATTGCCAACTTGCAGACGCACTTGTTCGCGCACCCGCTCGGCAATGTGGTAACCATCGGGCTGTTCGCTGAAGTGACGCTCGCGAAACTCGATATCGCCGCCGCGAAAGGAGTTCTTGCCATACACCCCACGCTTGGCGCGCTCCACCGACAATGGGCTGACGTCCAGCCCCAGCACTTTGAACTGGTGCGGCGCCAGCCCGGCATCGAGCAAGGCCATGGCAATCGAATAAGGCTCCTCGCCCGTGGAACACGGCAGGCTGAGAATGCGCAGGGCGCGCATCTGCTTGATCGCCGCCAGGCGCTCCCTGGCCAAACGCGCCAAGGTGGCAAAGGACTCGGGATAGCGGAAAAACCAGGTCTCGGGGACAATCACCGCCTCGATCAGCGCCTGCTGCTCATCCTGCGAACTCTGTAAATGCTGCCAGTAATCCTGCACGGTCTGCGCCTGCACGGCCTGGCTGCGCTGGCGCACCGCACGCTCAATGATCGCTTCGCCCACCGAGGCGACGTCCAAACCAATGCGGTCCTTCAAGAAGGCAAAAAAGCGTGGGTCGTTGCTCATAAGCTTAGCTCGCTGGCAAACAGCAAGGCGCGCACGTCGTCGGTGAGCAAGTCGGCCACGCCGATCCACTGCATCAAACCCAACGCATCTTCACGCACCGGCCCCAGGTACGGCGCCTCGCGATTATCCAGGCCATAAGGCTGAAACTCGGCCGGGTCGCAACGCAGGGTGTCGGTGGCCTGCTCCAGGACCAACCCCAGCCAGCGTGGCTCGATCCAAGGTTGTGGCTGGTAATTGACCAGCACCAGCCGTGTGCTGGTGCGGGCCTGGGCCGGTTTGCCGAAGGTCAACGCACACAGGTCGACAACCGGCACCAGCGCGCCACGATGGGCAAAGATCCCCGCCACCCACAGCGGTGCATGGGCGATGGGTTTGAGTGGCAGGCGCGGCAGCACCTCGGCCACCTCCGTGGCCTTGAGGGCATATCGTTCGCCGCCGATGTGGAACACCAGAAACAACGCCTTTTTCGCTGCCGGGACGACGCCGCGTTTAGCCGCAAGGTCGCTCATCAGACTTTGAAACGCGACACGCCGCTGCGCAGACCGACCGCAACCTGGCTCAGTTCATCAATGGCAAAACTGGCCTGGCGCAGGGATTCCACGGTCTGGCTGCTGGCATCGCCCAGTTGCACCAGCGCATGGTTGATCTGTTCGGCGCCGGTGGCCTGGGCCTGCATGCCTTCGTTGACCATCAATACCCGCGGCGCCAAGGCCTGTACCTGATGGATGATCTGCGACAGCTGTTCGCCCACTTGCTGCACTTCGAACATGCCGCGACGCACTTCTTCGGAGAACTTGTCCATGCCCATCACGCCCGCTGACACTGCCGACTGGATCTCGCGCACCATCTGCTCGATGTCGTAGGTGGCCACGGCGGTCTGGTCGGCCAGACGGCGCACTTCGGTGGCCACCACGGCAAACCCGCGTCCGTACTCGCCAGCCTTCTCGGCTTCAATGGCGGCGTTGAGCGACAGCAGGTTGGTCTGGTCGGCCACCTTGACGATGGTCACCACCACTTGGTTGATGTTGCCGGCCTTCTCATTGAGGATCGCCAGCTTGGCGTTCACAAGGTCAGCGGCGCCCATCACCGAGTGCATGGTTTCTTCCATACGCGCCAGGCCTTGCTGGCCGGAGCCGGCAGCGACCGACGCCTGGTCGGCGGCGGTGGACACTTCGGTCATGGTGCGCACCAAGTCCTTGGACGTGGCGGCAATTTCCCGTGATGTCGCGCCGATCTCGGTGGTAGTGGCCGCCGTTTCGGTGGCCGTGGCCTGTTGTTGCTTGGAGGTGGCGGCAATCTCGGTCACCGAGGTAGTCACCTGCACCGACGAACGCTGGGCCTGGGAAACCAGGGCGGTCAGCTCGGTCATCATGTCGTTGAAGCCGGTTTCGACAGCGCCGAATTCGTCCTTGCGCTCAAGGTTCAAGCGCTTGCTCAGGTCGCCCGTGCGCATGGTTTCGAGGATTTCGACGATGCGATTCATCGGCGCCATGATCGCGCGCATCAGCAGCAGGCCGCACAGGCCCGCTGCGAGAATGGCCACGACCAACGATACGAACATGCTGACTTTGGCGGCGGCCACCGCTTCATCGATGGCGGCGGTGGCGTTATCGGCGACCTGTTTGTTTTCATTGATAATGTCATTGAGCTTCATGCGGCCTGCGGTCCAGGCGGGCGTGAGTTGCTCGTCGAACAGCTTTTGCGCCTCAACGCCGTTGTTAGCCTGATGGGCGTCCAGTACCAGGGCAAGAATCTTGTTGTAGTTCTGGTGGAGCTTTTCGAAGGCGTCGAACTCAGTGCGATCCTGATCAATATTGATCGTGCTCGCGTAACTGGCCATGTGCTGTTCCAAACGTGCCTCAAACGACTTGTAGTCCTGTTTGTCGGCTTCCGAGA
>NZ_VBVZ01000025.1 GCF_005863185.1 Pseudomonas edaphica | reverse complement strand
GGCATCACCTCGGTTCAACTGAATGACCGAGGTGCCTGCATCGCAGGCAAGCCAGCTCCCACACAAGCCAGCCCACACCAAAGCCAGCATTATCAGCGTGCCAACGCCCCCCTTGTTGGATCTACAAACCCCTTCCTATAATCGGCTCGGCTTACCCAAGCCCCGCCCGACCGCGTGCTACCCGCACTCAGCGCGTCCAGGCACCGCCTTACCGTGTCTGACCGGTGTTTGCTCCCATCCCGAGCCGCTCCGCTTACAACCCTGATCCATGGGTGTTCGACCAATAATAATCCGCGTCCAAACGCGCAATGACCGTCAGGGATACCGCCATGAGCACCACCTACAACGAGGCCGCACCCGCCGCCCCGCTCAACTCGACCGCACGGGTTGCCACTGCCAGCATCGTCGGCACTGCCATCGAGTTCTACGATTTCTATATCTACGCCACCGCTGCGGCACTGGTGATTGGCCCAGTGTTCTTCCCACAGACCTCCGGCACCGCGCAGATGCTGGCGTCGTTCCTGACCTTCGGTATCGCCTTTATTGCCCGCCCGCTGGGCTCGGCGCTGTTCGGCCACTTCGGCGACCGTATCGGGCGCAAATCTACCCTCGTCGCCTCGCTGCTGCTGATGGGCGTGTGTACCACCCTGATCGGCTTGCTGCCGGGGTATGACAGCATCGGTGCCTGGGCGCCGATCCTGCTGTGTGTGCTGCGCTTCGGCCAGGGCCTGGGCCTTGGCGGCGAATGGGGCGGCGCGGCGCTGCTGGCCACCGAGAACGCCCCCAAGGGCAAGCGCGCCTGGTTCGGCATGTTCCCGCAACTGGGTCCGTCAATTGGTTTTCTGGCAGCCAATGGCCTGTTCCTGATCCTGGCCATGAGCCTCAACGACGAGCAGTTCCGCAGCTGGGGCTGGCGCATCCCGTTCATCCTCAGCGCAGCGCTGGTGATGGTCGGCCTGTATGCGCGGCTCAAGCTGCACGAAACGCCGGTATTCGCCAACGCCGTGGCCAAAGAGGCGCCGGTGAAAGTGCCATTGGTAGAACTGTTCAGCCAGCATTGGCTGCCGGTGCTGCTGGGCGCCGCGTCGATGGTGGTGTGCTATGCGCTGTTTTACATCACCACCGCATTTTCTTTGAGCTACGGGGTTTCGACCTTGGGCTACAGCCGTGAGATGTTCCTCGGTTTACTGTGCTTTGCGGTGCTGTTCATGGGGCTGGCCACGCCGCTGGCAGCCTTGGCCAGCGACCGCTACGGGCGCAAGCCGGTGCTGATCGTCGGCGCGGTGCTGGCGATTTTGTCGGGTTTCACCATGGAGCCGCTGCTGACCCACGGTTCAACCTGGGCGGTTGCGTTGTTCCTGGCGCTGGAACTGTTCCTGATGGGCATCACGTTTGCCCCGATGGGCGCGATGCTGCCGGAACTGTTCCCGACCCGCGTGCGTTATACCGGCGCTTCGGCGGCGTATAACCTCGGTGGGATTGTCGGCGCGTCGGCCGCACCGTTTTTTGCAACCAAGCTGGTGGCGATGGGTGGGCTGAGTTATGTCGGCGGGTATGTGTCGGCGGCAGCGTTGCTCAGCTTGATTGCTGTGCTGTGCCTGAAAGAGACGCGGGATAATGATTTGAACAAGGTCGCCTGAAGCCGATCGTTCCCACGCTCCGCGTGGGAACGATCGGGTTGGGTTTACAGCTCTACAACAACAGCCTTCGAAGCACGGGTCGCTTTAGCTCGGGCAGCCTCAATCGACTCATCCCGCGCCAACGCCACGCCCATGCGGCGCTGGCCATTCACTTCCGGCTTGCCAAACAGACGCAACGCCGTGTCCGGTTCGCTCAAGGCAGCGCCGAGGTTGGCGAACGCTGTCTGAGTCGACTGCCCTTCCACCAGGATCACCGCCGAAGCCGAAGGCCCGAACTGGCGGATCAACGGAATCGGCAAGCCCAGGATGGCGCGCGCGTGCAGCGCAAACTGCGACAGGTCCTGGGATATCAGGGTCACCAGACCGGTGTCATGCGGGCGTGGCGACACTTCGCTGAACCACACCTGATCGCCCTTGATGAACAACTCCACGCCAAACAGACCGCGGCCACCCAGCGCCTCGGTCACGGCTTTGGCTACACGCTCGGATTCAGCCAGGGCAATCGGGCTCATGGCTTGCGGCTGCCAGGATTCCTGATAATCGCCCTTCTCCTGACGGTGCCCTACAGGCGCGCAGAAGGTGGTGCCACCGATGTGACGCACGGTCAGCAGGGTGATTTCGTAGTCGAAGTCGATAAAACCTTCGATGATCACGCGGCCTTTGCCGGCACGCCCGCCTTCCTGGGCGTAATCCCAGGCTTTTTGTACATCATCGGCGCCGCGCAGCAGGCTCTGGCCCTTGCCCGACGAACTCATCACCGGTTTGACCACACACGGGAAGCCCAGGTCTTGCACGGCCTTGCTGTAGTCTTCGAAGGTGTCGGCGAAGTGGTACGGCGAAGTCGGCAGGTCCAGCTCTTCAGCGGCCAGACGACGGATGCCTTCACGGTTCATGGTCAGCGACGTGGCACGCGCGGTCGGGATCACGGTAAAGCCTTCGGCTTCCAGTTCCACCAGCGTTGCAGTGGCGATGGCTTCGATTTCCGGCACGATGAAGTGCGGCTTTTCGGCCTCGATCACGGCGCGCAGGGCGGCGCCGTCGAGCATGTTGATCACGTGGCTGCGGTGCGCAACCTGCATGGCCGGCGCGTTGGCGTAGCGATCCACGGCAATCACTTCAACGCCCAGGCGTTGCAGTTCGATTACCACTTCCTTGCCCAGCTCACCGCAGCCACACAGCAAAACGCGGGTCGCGGTTGGCGACAATGGAGTTCCGATTCGGGTCATCTCAGGTCCTCAGGGGAGCGGATCATGGGGAGAAAGGCCGGCATTTTACATGAACTGTAAAAATTGGCCTCAGTTGGCGACAGCCCGTTTGCGCATACGCCAGGCCATGATCAGCCACACCACCGTGACCCCGGCAAATTTGGACACCAGCGCGGTGCCGGCCACTGCCGGTGTGAGCGCGCCGATCAAGCCGAAGAAGATAAACGTATCGAGGGGAATGCTCAGCGCCGAACTTATCCACAGGCGGTCGTGCAGCGGGCGCTTGGTGATGCTGAACACCAGCCAGTCGATGCACTCGGACACCGCAAACGCCGTGGCGCTGGCCAGCGCGATGGACGGGTCAGAGGTGATATACGACAGCACCAGCGCTGCCAGCATGGCGATGATTGCGCCATGGCCGAAGCGGGTTTGCACCATGTCACGCAGGATAAACACCAGGCCACCCCAGGCGGACCAGATGACATCCAGGTGCGGGGCGGTGGAGAAAGCGAAGTTGATCAGCACGACGCTGCTGATGTAGGCGATCAGGAAGAGCATGGGGGAGGACCTGTGGGCAAGGGGCACAGGGTACTTCACATTTTGAAATATGTCGTCTGGGCGGGCCTCATCGCAGGCAAGCCAGCTCCCACATTTGAAGGTATTCACAAATCAAGTGTGGGAGCTGGCTTGCCTGCGATAGCGGTCGCTCAGGCCCCAGATTTACCCGGCATCATCCACACCAACCCACTCGCCATCGCCCGCTCATGGCACAACCCCAGCACCACCCGGCGCTCGGCATTGTCCATGCGACTCCAGCGCGTAATCTCATCCACGGTGCGCTGGCAGCCGGTACAAATATCGTCATCGTCCAGCGCACAAATACTCACGCACGGCGAGGCGACGGGGCGTTCAACCGGGTTCATTGTTCCTGCTCAACCAGGTCACGCGCATACCGCTGCGCGTTATGCACATAGTGCGCGGCGCTGGCTTCGAGCATGCGCTTTTGCGCCTCGGTCAGCTCACGTACCACCTTGCCCGGCGAACCCATCACCAGCGAGCCATCGGGGATTTCCTTGCCTTCGCCAATCAGCGAGTTGGCGCCGATGATGCAATGTTTGCCGATCCTGGCACCGTTGAGGATCACCGCGTTGATGCCGATCAGGCTGTAGTCGTCGACGGTGCAGCCGTGCAGCATGGCGTTATGGCCGATGGTCACGCCGGTGCCCAGGGTCAGCGGGTAGCCCATGTCGGTGTGCATCACGCTGCCGTCCTGCACATTGCTATTCTTGCCGATCAGGATCAGCTCGTTATCGCCACGCAACACCGCGTTGAACCAGACGTTGGCGCCCTCTTCCAGCTTGACCTTGCCGACCAGCGTGGCATTCGGCGCCACCCAGCTGTGCGGGTGCGTCTCGACGCGGGCGTCGCCCAGGCGGTATTTCATGGTGTGTCCTCACGGCTGGCCATTCAAGCGATGGCTTAGATATTGATAAAGCTTTTAGGCGGCTGGTGCAGGCTGATCTGAGCGTCGTCATAGAGCAGGTTGATCAGCTCGACGATCATGATTGCCGTCAACCCCCAAATCTTGTATTCGCCAAATCGGTAGCTGGGCACATACCAACTGCGGCCCTGGTAATCGATGCGGTGGGTGTGTTCGCGCGGGTCCTGGCGGAAAAACTCCAGCGGTACGCTGAACACGGCGGCGATCTCGGCATCGTTGGCCAGGTATTCGACGTAATCGGGGATCACACCGACGTAGGGCGTTACACGAATGCCATGCAGGGAAATCAACGGGCTTAACGGGCCGACCACTTCCACCAGACCGGGCGGCAGACCGATTTCCTCTTCGGCTTCGCGCAGTGCGGTAAAAATCAGGTCCGGGTCTTCGGGGTCGCGCCGCCCGCCAGGAAACGCCACTTCGCCACCGTGGGTCGACAGACCGCTGGCGCGCAGGGTCAGGATCAGCTCGGGTTCGTCGCTGCGGGTGATCGGCACCAACACGGCGGCCTCGGGGAAACGCCCGTCAGTTTCCAAGGTGTGGGGGGTGTGATTGGTTACCCGGCGAAGTAGCTCGTCCAGCATGAGTCATCTCGGTCTGTTGGCTACCTTGTATCATGCACCAAAGCAGGCAGGCGCCCAACCCCAAAACCACCGGCGTGTCGCTAAACGACAACTTGCAGCGCCCTGCCCGCCACGCCAAGATAGACGCACTTTCCAGGAACCCCAGCATGAATTTCTGCAGCCAGTGCGGTAAACCGGTTACCCAACGCATTCCCGAAGGCGACGGCCGCCTGCGCTACGTGTGTGATCACTGCTCGACCATTCATTACCAGAACCCCAATATCGTCGCCGGCACCGTGCCGGTGTGGGGCGACAAAGTGCTGCTGTGCCGTCGCGCCATCGAACCGCGCCTGGGTTACTGGACCCTGCCCGCAGGCTTTATGGAAAACGGCGAAACCGTCGAACAGGCCGCCGCCCGCGAAACCCTGGAAGAAGCCTGCGCCCGCGTGCGCAACCTGAGCATCTATACCCTGATCGATGTACCGCACATCAGCCAGGTGCATATCTTCTACCGCGCCGAACTGGTCGACCTGGACTTCGCCGCAGGCCCCGAGAGCCTTGAAGTGAAGCTGTTTGATGAGGCCGACATCCCTTGGTCCGAGCTGGCTTTCCGCACGGTCGGGCGTACCTTAGAATGCTTCTTCGCTGACCGCAGGCAACAGCTGTTCCCGGTGCGCAGCGAGTCGGTGCCGCCGATGACGCGGCCGGCCAAATAACTCCAGGCAGCACCTTTTACAAGGGAAACCGTTTTAATGCGTTGGTTGCTCGCTCTGATCTGCCTGTCGTTCGCTAGCCTGTCTTCGGCCTCCACGGTGGAAACCCTCGGCGGCAAACCGGTCGAGAAAATCCTGGTGCTCAAGTCCGCCCATCAGTTGCAATTGATCAACGACGGCAAACCGCTCAAGACCTACCGCATCTCGCTCGGTAAAAACCCCAAGGGCACCAAACTGATGGAAGGCGACCGCCGCACGCCAGAGGGCTTCTACTGGATCGACTGGCGCAAGACCAGCGACCGCTTCAACCTGGCCATGCACATCTCCTACCCCAATATCAGTGACTCGGCCCGCGCACGCCGCGAAGGCGTGAAACCGGGCAGCATGATCATGATCCACGGCACGCCCGACACCGAGGAATACCCGGAACAGTGGTTTCACACCCTGGACTGGACCGACGGTTGCATCGGCATGCGCAACGTGGACATGCGCGAAGTCTGGAACCTGGTCAAAGACGGCACCCTGATCGAGATTCGTCCGTAATCGCCTACCGTTTGTAAAATAACTCAAAAATAATTAAAAAAAATCCCTGCCCATGGCAGCGCCTGCCGGTGAATACCAGTTCACTGCGCGGGCTGCGCAATTCTGCGCGCACTCAAGACCTCTCTAATACCACTTGATACCAGGCACCCTTAATGTGCGCTGAAACAGGCTACCGCACTGTTTTCGCTGCATTGACATGGTATTTAAGTGGTATTAATTTCCGGCCAATACCGGGCGACAACATTCCAATAACGCATCGGAAACCTGACAGATGAATCCCATACTGGCGCTGCGCCCCGACGACAAACAGTCCACGCCGCTGTACCTGCAATTGGCCCGCAAGCTCGAAGCGGCGATCCATGCCGGCGAGTGGAAATCCGAACAGGCGTTGCCGTCGGAACGGGTCCTGAGTGAGCAACTGAGTATTTCCCGCGTCACCGCGCGTAAAGCCCTGGAAGTGCTGTTTGCCCAAGGCTTGATTCGCCGTAGCCAAGGCTCGGGGACCTTTATCACCCCGCGTCTGGAGCAGCCGCTGTCGCGCCTGTCGGGGTTCAGCGAGATGTTGCGCCTCAAGGGCTTTGTGCCCACGTCCCAGTGGCTTGAGCGCGACATCACCCCGCCGACCCACGAAGAACTGATCCGCCTGGGCCTGTCGCCGACCGACAAAGTGGCGCGGCTCAAACGCCTGCGTAAGGCCGATGACACCGTAATGGCAATTGAAATGACCGCCATGCCCGCCTCCGTGCTGCCAAACCCGCAAGCCATCGGCAATTCGCTGTACGAATACCTGGAAAGCATCGGCAAACCGGTGGTGCGCGCACTGCAACATATCCAGGCGATCAATGCCTCCGATGAGTTCGCCAAGCTGGTCGGCATCGCCCCCGGCACCGCCATGCTGCTGATGACCCGAGTCGGCTACACCGCCGACAACACGCCGATTGAAATCACCGACACCTACTGCCGCAACGACTACTACGACTTCGTCGCAGAGCTGCGCCGCAATGACTACTCCGCTGAACTGCGGGTTTAGAGAACTGCCCATGTCCGAAGACAACATCCTCACGCCCGGCGGCTGGATTCGCGGCCGCCTGGTGCACGAACACGGCAAGGTGGTCGCCATCGACGGCACGCCGTGCGACCCGAACGACAATGACCTGCCCTACTTGCTGCCAGGCTTTATTGACCTGCACGTTCACGGCGGTGGCGGCAAAGACATCATGGAAGGCACCGACGCCTTCGAGACCATCACCCGCACCCACGTGCGCTTTGGTACGACCTCGCTGCTGGCTACCACCATGACCGCACCGGTGGATGAAATTTCCCGCGTGCTCGGCGAACTCGGCACGTTCTGCGAGCAGCGCCCTACAGGCAGCGCACGGGTGCTCGGCGTACACCTGGAAGGCCCCTACATCAATCCGGGAAAACTCGGCGCGCAGCCCAACTTTGCCCACACCGCACTGATGGCCGAAGTCGAAGCCTACCTGCGCCTGGCGCCGATCCGGGTGATCACCATTGCTCCGGAAATCGCCGGCCACGATGCCTTGATCCGCGCCCTCAGCGAACGCGGCGTGCGCATGCAAATCGGCCACACCCTGGGCAGCTACGAAGAAGGCGTCGCTGCCCTCGCCGCCGGCGCCACCAGCTTCACGCATTTGTATAACGCCATGAGCCCGCTGCATCACCGCGAACCCGGCATCGTCGGCGCCGCGTTGGCCCACGCCAAGTACGCCGAATTGATCCCGGATTTGCTGCATGTACACCCCGGCGCCATGCGCGTGGCGCTGCGCTCGATCCCGTGCCTGTACTGCGTCACCGATTCCACCGCTGCCGCCGGCATGCCCGACGGCGAATACAAGCTGGGCAGCCACACCGTCACCAAATGCCTGGGCGGCGTGCGCCTGGCCGACGGCACCTTGGCCGGCAGCACCCTGACCATGGACCAGGCGCTGCGCAACCTGGTGAAAATCGGCCTGCCGATCAGCGAAGCCTCACAACGCCTGTCGCAATTTCCTGCGGACTATTTGGGCCTGGAAGAACGCGGGCGCCTGCAACCCGGCAGCTTTGCCGACTGCGTGCGCATGGACCGCTCCCTGACACTCACCGACGTAATGGTCGAAGGAGAAACCATTGACTTCAAAAATGCTTGAAGAGGCCCTGGCCTCCTGTCACGCCGTGGAGGCACAACTGCAGCGCCTCAACCCGATGCTGGAGGAAGTGGCCGGGCGCCTGCGCCGTCAGCCGCCGCAAGTGGCGATGACCATCGCCCGTGGCAGTTCAGACCATGCCGCCAGTTACTTCGCCTACCTGGCCATGCAGCATGTGGGTATTCCGGTGGCGTCGTTGCCAATGTCGGTGGTGACCTTGCTGCAAGCGCCGTTAAAGGTCAGCGGCCAAGTGGCGTTCGGTTTCTCCCAGTCGGGGCAAAGCCCGGATTTGGTCAACAGCCTGCGCCTGCTGCGCAAACGCGGGGTCTTGAGCATTTCGATGGTCAACGCCGAAGACTCACCACTGGAAGCCGCGTGTGAATTCCATGTGCCACTGTGTGCCGGGCCGGAGCAGAGTGTCGCCGCGACCAAAAGCTTTATCGCCACTTTAAGCGCCAGCGCGCAGTTGATCGGCCACTGGAACCAGGACCTGTTGCTGCTGCAAGCCTGCCAGGCCTTGCCCGACGGCTTGCGCGAAGCCGCCACCCAGGACTGGACGCCAGCCATCGAAGCCCTGCGCAGCAGCCAACGCCTGATTGTAATTGGCCGTGGCGCCGGTTTTGCCATCGCCCAGGAAGCCGCGCTCAAGCTCAAGGAAACCTCGGCGATCCAGGCCGAAGCCTTCAGCAGCGCCGAAGTGCGCCACGGGCCGATGGCCTTGATCGATGAAAACTACCCACTGCTGGTGTTCGCCCCACGCGGCGCCGAGCAAGCCGGGCTGTTGAGCCTGGCCGCCGATATGCGTCAACGCGGCGCCCGCGTCTTGTTGGCCGCGCCGGACGATATCGTTGAACGCGACCTGACCCTGAGCCGCGCCGAACACCCTAGCCTGGACCCGATCCTGGCGATCCAAAGCTTCTACGTGATGGCCGCCGGCCTGGCGGAGGCCCGGGGCATGGACCCGGACCAGCCGCGCCACCTGAGCAAAGTTACCCGCACTCACTGAGTCGCGTTTTCCTGATGAGTACCGTGCCCATGTCCTACAACAATAATGAATTGACCCTAAGCGCCCCACTCAGTGGCCCGGTGCTGAGCCTGGGCAACGTTCCCGATGAAGTGTTCGCCAGTGGCGCCATGGGCGACGGTATTGCCATCGACCCGTTGAACGACTGCCTGCACGCGCCCTGTGACGGCGTGATCATCCACGTTGCGCGCACCGGGCATGCACTGACGATTCGTGCCGACAACGGCGCCGAAATGTTGATGCATGTGGGCATCGACACCGTGGAATTGAACGGCGAAGGCTTTGCCCTGCTGGTGAAGGAAGGCGCACGGGTGAGCCAGGGCCAGGCACTGGTGCAGTTTGATCTGGATCGCATTGCGCGCCAGTGCAAAAGCCTGGTCAGCCTGATTATCCTGACTAATGGCGAGGGTTTTGAGCTACGGCCGGTTGCAGGAAAAACCGTCAAGGTGGGTGAGCCGTTGCTGCACATTGCCGCGCGTTCGGTAGCGCCGTTGCAGGCGGCTGTGGATAACTCTGTCACCGAAGTGCGCGCCAGCGTGCGCATTACCCACCGTGGCGGTTTGCATGCACGCCCCGCCGCGCTGGTGCGTAAGACCGCGCAAGGTTTCAGCAGCCATGCAGAGTTGCACTTCGCCGGTAAGTCGGCGCCGTGCGACAGCCTGATTGGCTTGATGGGGTTGGGCATTGGTGAAGGTGATGAAGTGCGCATCACCTGTCGCGGCAAGGATTGCGAGGCGGCGTTGCAGGCGTTGGTGGCCGCACTGTCGGTTGCTGTGAGTGAAGAACACCACGCGCCGGTAGCCGTGACACCGCGTCGGGCGAACACCGAAGCCGGTGTGTTGCAAGGCGTGTGCGCCGCGCCCGGCCTGGTCTGCGGGCCGCTGTTTCGCCTCACCGGTATCGAACTGCCGCAAGACACGGGCAACCATATCGCCGACGAACAACTGCAACGCCTGGACACCGCGCTGGAGCACGTGCGCGGAGAAATCCGCAGCACCCTGGCACACGCACGCCAACGCAAGAACGTCGAAGAAGAAGACATCTTCGCCGCCCACCTTGCGCTGTTGGAAGACCCCACGCTGCTGGATGCCGCCACCCGTGCCATCGAGCAAGGCAGCGCCGCTACCCACGCCTGGCGCGACGCGATCCAGGCGCAATGCGCGGTGTTGCTGGCCTTGGGCAAACCGCTATTTGCCGAGCGCGCCAACGACCTGCGCGACCTGCAACAACGCGTACTGCGTGCGCTGTTGGGCGAAACCTGGCACTTCGAATTGCCGGCCGGCTCGATTGTCAGCGCCCATGAACTGACCCCCTCCGACCTGCTGCAACTGAGCGCACAAAACGCCGTGGGTATTTGCATGGCCGAAGGCGGCGCTACGTCTCACGTCGCGATTTTGGCCCGAGGCAAAGGCTTGCCGTGCGTGGTCGCGCTGGGCGCCGAAGTGCTCGACGTGCCCCAAGGCCAACGCGTGGTGCTGGACGCGGCCAACGGTCGCCTGGAACTGGCACCCAGCGAGGCGCGCCACGCCGAAGTGCACCAGATTCGCGATGCGCAGAAACTGCGCCGTCAGCAACAGCAGGCCCAAGCCCGGCAAGCGGCGCACACCCGCGATGGCGTGAGCATTGAAGTGGCGGCCAATGTCGCCTCCAGTGCCGAGGCCCAAGTGGCGTTTGAAAACGGCGCCGATGGTGTAGGCCTGCTGCGCACCGAATTCCTGTTTGTCGACCGCCGCACCGCGCCGGATGAGCAAGAGCAACGCCAGGCCTACCAGGCCGTGCTGGATGCCATGGGCGACAAGTCGGTGATCATCCGCACCATCGACGTGGGCGGCGACAAACAGCTCGACTACCTGCCGTTGCCGGTTGAGGCCAACCCGGTGCTGGGCCTGCGCGGCATTCGCCTGGCGCAGGTGCGCCCGGACGTGCTCGACCAGCAACTGCGCGCGCTGCTGCAAGTGTCTCCGCTGGCGCGTTGCCGCATCCTGCTGCCGATGGTCAGCGAGGTGGATGAACTGCTGCAGATCCGCCAGCGCCTGGATGAACTCTGCGCGGAGCTGGAGCTGACCCAGCGTCCGGAACTGGGCGTGATGATCGAAGTGCCCGCCGCCGCGCTGATGGCTGAGCAACTCGCCAAACACGCGGACTTTTTATCCATCGGCACCAATGACCTGTCCCAGTACACCCTGGCCATGGACCGCGATCACGCGGGCCTCGCCGCACGGGTGGATGCCTTGCACCCGGCGCTGCTGCGCTTGATCGCGCAAACCTGCGCCGGTGCCGCCAAGCATGGGCGCTGGGTGGGTGTGTGCGGCGCCCTGGCGTCCGACCCGCTGGCCACGCCGGTACTGGTTGGCCTGGGTGTGAGTGAACTGTCGGTAAGCCCGCCGCAAATCGGAGAAATCAAGGACCGCGTCCGCCACCTGGACGCGGCGCAATGCCGGCAATTGAGCCAAGGCCTGCTCGACCTGAGCAGCGCCAAGGCCGTTCGCCAAGCCTGTCAACACCACTGGCCGCTGAGCTGAAAACAACAAGAATAGGGAGACACGCCATGTACCAACATTTCATCGAAGGCCTGCAACGCCTCGGCCGCGCACTGATGCTGCCGATCGCGATTCTGCCGATCGCCGGTCTCTTGCTGCGTCTGGGCGACACCGACCTTTTGAACATCGCGGTGATGCACGATGCCGGGCAAGCAATCTTCGCCAACCTGGCGCTGATCTTCGCCATCGGTATTGCCGTGGGTTTTGCCCGCGACAATAACGGCACGGCGGGTTTGGCCGGGGCGATTGGTTACCTGGTGATGATTTCCACGCTCAAGGTGATGGACACCACCATCAACATGGGCATGCTCGCCGGTATTGCCAGCGGCTTGATGGCCGGTGGGCTGTATAACCGCTTCAAGGACATCAAGCTGCCGGAGTACCTGGCCTTCTTTGGTGGGCGACGGTTTGTGCCGATTGTCACCGGGTTTTCGGCGGTCGCCCTGGGCGTGATCTTTGGCCTGATCTGGCCACCGATCCAGCACGGCATCAACAGTTTCGGCGTGCTGCTGATGGAAAGCGGCAGCTTTGGCGCATTTGTGTTTGGCGTGTTCAACCGCCTGCTGATCGTCACCGGCTTGCACCATATCCTCAACAACATGGCGTGGTTTGTGTTTGGCAGCTTTACCGACCCAACCACCGGCGCCATCGTCACCGGCGACCTGACCCGGTATTTTGCCGGCGACCCGAAAGGCGGCCAGTTCATGACCGGCATGTTCCCGGTGATGCTGTTCGGCCTGCCCGCCGCGTGTTTGGCGATGTACCGCAATGCACTGCCGGAACGCCGCAAGGTCATGGGCGGGATTTTCCTGTCGATGGCGCTGACCTCGTTTTTGACCGGCGTGACTGAGCCGATCGAATTCGCGTTTATGTTCCTCGCACCATTTTTGTACCTGATCCACGCGGTGCTCACCGGCCTGTCGATGGCCGTGACCAATATGCTGAATATCCACCTGGGCTTTACCTTCTCCGGTGGCTTTATCGACATGGTGCTCGGTTGGGGCAAATCCACCAACGGCTGGCTGGTATTCCCGGTCGGGTTGGCTTACGCGGTGATCTACTACAGCGTGTTCAACTATTGCATTCGTCGGTTCAACCTGAAGACACCGGGGCGTGAAGACATCCAGGTGGTGCAGGCTGAGGTGATGACCGATAACCAGCGGGCCAGTGCCTACATCCGTGCACTCGGCGGTGCAGAGAATTTGCTGAGTGTCGGCGCGTGCACGACTCGTCTGCGCCTGGACATGGTGGATCGTAACAAGGCGGTGGATGCGCAGTTGAAAGCACTGGGCGCGATGGCCGTGGTTCGACCGGGTAACGGCGGGAGCTTGCAGGTGGTCGTAGGGCCGATGGCCGACAGCATTGCGGATGAGATCCGCCTGGCGATGCCGTCGTTTGTTGCCAGTGCGCCGGTGGCCGCCCAGCCTGTGGATAAACCGGTCGCGGTGAATGTGCAAGAGGCCGAGAAGTGGCTGAATGCTTTAGGCGGCCGCACGAATGTGCGCCAGCTGGAAGCGGTGGCGATGACCCGATTGCGGGTGGAACTGGGGGATGATTCGGTGCTGTCTGAAGCGGACCTGACTGCGCTGGGTTGCCAGGGTGTGAGCCAGCTGGACAGCGGGGTTTGGCATTTGTTGATTGGTGACAAGGCCACTGGATTGGGCGAGGCACTGGAGCGGCTGGTTACCCGCCCAATCAACGCCTGACCGATCGTTCCCACACTCTGCGTGGGAATGCCGCCCCGGACGCTCCGCGTCCAAGCCGTCGCCCTGCACAAGGGTGACGCGGAGCGTCACAGGATGCATTCCCACGCGGAGCGTGGGAACGATCAATGTGGGAGCTGGCTTGCCTGCGATTGGCCCTTACAGGCGCCTGATTACTTCTGATCAGGCACCTCAAATAGATCCAACACCCGATCCACCATCAACTGAATACCTTCCAGCATCCGATGAATCCCCAGCAGAGCATCACGCTGCGGGCCGTCGGTGTCAAAAGCCAAGTTGCCTGCCAGTGCTTGAAGTGATGCCAGGTCTTGGGAGGCATTGGCGAGCAGGGTTTCGCTGTTCAGGTTAGGAAGTACGGTGAAGATTTGATCGGTGGGCTGAGAATCAGATGGGGGATTTGGACTGTCTTTGATCATGGTAAAACTCCTAACAAAAAATGGGAGCTACCGACATCACTTGCAGATGATGGGTGGCAGCTGTGTACGGGTCTGCAAGACCGAGTTGTTAGGAAACCCGGCAGACCCAGAGATCTCCCGCACACAGCCACCATAAATCAATGATCGCTTCATCAAAGCGGCACGATTATAGGTGCACTGTTGGCCACTAACAAACTATCGGCGGGCTTGCAGTCCCGGTCGCCACATTGGCAGCGACCCGAGAAGACTAGTGCCGCCAGTTCCTAGGGACAACCTGAAAAGCCTGTGGGAAAGATCTGGGGCGCCTGTCCCGGCGCCATCGCAGGCAAGCCAGCTCCCACATTTTGAACGTATTCACAGATCAAACTGTGGGAGCTGGCTTGCCTGCGATTGGCCCTTACAACCAACAAAAAACCCGCTGACCAAACTGGCCCAGCGGGTTTCTTGTTTCTGCAACCTGCGAATCAAAAATCCGCCAACTGCCACACCTCATACGCCGGTGTCTCATAGGGATGGCTGAGTTTCAACGCGGCTACAACCGCCACGATCAACTCATCCGCCACCACCAGCTCAACCTTCCATTCTTCAACCACTTCAACCTGGCCCACCTGCCCAAGAAACGGCTGGCTGCCGTCCAACGCGCGAAATTGGCCCTGGCCCAGCACTTGCCAGGCACAGCTGTCGTAGTTGCCGATGCGCCCGCCGCCGGCTGCGAAGACGGCGGCTTTCACCGTCTCCACATGGCTGGCGGGCACAAAGAAGGCAAGCTTGTACACCGCCTTAGTTCACCCACACGCGAGCGTTGCGGAACATGCGCATCCACGCGCCGTCTTCGTTCCACTCTTCAGGGCGCCACGAGTTTTGCACGGCGCGGAACACACGCTCCGGGTGCGGCATCATGATGGTCACGCGACCGTCGCGGCTGGTAAGGCCGGTGATCCCGCGCGGCGAGCCGTTCGGGTTGGCCGGGTAGCTCTCTGTGACCTTGCCGTGGTTGTCGACGAAACGCATCGCCACACAACCGGACAGGTCGGCTTCGAGCAGGGCTTCTTCGCTGGAGAATTCAGCGTGGCCTTCACCGTGGGCGATGGCGATTGGCATGCGCGAACCGGCCATGCCTTGCAGGAAGATCGAGTTGGATTCCTGCACCTGCACCATGGCGACACGGGCTTCGAACTGCTCGGAACGGTTACGCACAAAGTGCGGCCAGAACTCGCTGCCCGGGATCAACTCGTGCAGGTTGGACATCATCTGGCAACCGTTGCACACACCCAGGGTGAAGCTGTCGTTACGCTCGAAGAAGCCCTGGAACGCATCGCGGGCACGGCTGTTGAACAGGGCCGATTTGGCCCAGCCTTCACCGGCACCCAACACGTCACCGTAGGAGAAACCACCGCAAGCGACCAGGCCTTTGAACTCGTTGAGGTCAACGCGACCGGCGAGGATGTCGCTCATGTGCACGTCGATCGCATTAAAGCCGGCGCGGTCGAACGCGGCCGCCATTTCCACCTGGCCGTTGACGCCCTGCTCTCGCAGTACGGCAACTTGTGGGCGAATGCCTTTCTTGATGTAAGGCGCGGCGATGTCCTGGTTGACGTCGAAGCTGAGCTTGGTGCTCAGGCCCGGGTTGTCTTCTTCCAGGATCACGTCGAATTCCTGCTCGGCGCAGTCGGCGTTATCACGCAGGCGTTGGATCTGGTAGCTGGTCTCGGCCCACTGGCGTTGCAGCAAGCGGCGCTGGCCGGCAAACACGGTATCGCCATTGAAGGAGATATTGATTTCACCGTTATTGATCGGCTGACCGATCACCGCCACACAGTCGTCCAGGCCAGCGGCGCTGAATTGGGCGAGCACGTCCGGGGTGGCGTCCTGGCGAACCTGGATCACGGCGCCCAACTCTTCATTGAACAGGATGCCGTTGATTTCGGCAGCATCCTCGGCAACGCTGTCGAGCACAATGTTCAGGCCGCAGTGACCGGCAAATGCCATTTCGACAACGCTGGTCAGCAAACCGCCGTCGGAACGGTCGTGGTACGCCAGCAGGTGGCCGTCGGCGTTCAGGCCCTGGATCACGGCGAAGAAGGCTTTGAGGTCTTCGGCGTCATCCACGTCCGGCGCGTGCTTGCCGAGTTTGCCGTGGGTTTGCGCGAGGATCGAGGCGCCCATGCGGTTCTGGCCACGGCCCAAGTCGATCAGGATCAGATCGGTGGTGCCCTTGTCCATGCGCAGTTGCGGGGTCAGGGTCTGACGGATGTCGGTGACCGGTGCAAAACCGGTCACGATCAGCGACAGCGGCGAGGTCACGCTCTTGTCGGTGCCGTCTTCGTTCCAACGGGTGGCCATGGACATGGAGTCCTTGCCCACCGGAATGGTGATACCCAGTTCCGGGCACAGCTCCATGCCGACAGCCTTGACGGTGTCGTACAGGCGCGCATCTTCACCCGGGTGACCGGCAGCGGACATCCAGTTGGCCGACAGTTTGATGTCGGACAGCTTGCCAATGCGCGAAGCGGCGATGTTGGTGAGGGTTTCACCAATGGCCATACGGCCCGACGCCGGGGCGTCCAGCAGGGCCAGCGGCGTGCGCTCGCCCATGGCCATGGCTTCACCGGTGTACACGTCAAAGCTGGTGGCGGTGACGGCAACGTCGGCCACCGGCACTTGCCATGGGCCAACCATTTGGTCACGGGCCACCAGGCCGGTGATGGTGCGGTCGCCAATGGTGATCAGGAAGCTTTTGCTCGCCACGGCCGGGTGGTGCAGCACGCGTTCGATGCTGTCGGCCAGTTCCAGCGTACTTGGGTCGAAGTCATCGCCCAGCTCGGTTTCACGCACGGCGGAGCGGTGCATGCGCGGGGCTTTGCCCAGCAGTACTTCCAGCGGCATGTCGACCGGGCTGTTGCCGAAGTGGCTGTCGGTGACCGTCAGCTGTGGTTCGGCAGTGGCTTCGCCGACCACGGCAAATGGGCAACGCTCACGTTCGCAGATGGCCTGGAAGCGCGCGAAGTCTTCAGGGCCAACGGCCAGTACGTAGCGTTCCTGGGATTCGTTACTCCAGATTTCGTGCGGGGCCATGCCCGGCTCGTCGTTTGGAATGTTGCGCAGTTCGAAACGGCCACCACGGTCGCCATCGTTGACCAGTTCCGGGAAGGCGTTGGACAAACCACCGGCGCCGACGTCGTGGATGAAGCTGATCGGGTTCTTGTCACCCAACTGCCAGCAACGGTCGATGACTTCCTGGCAGCGGCGTTCCATTTCCGGGTTTTCGCGCTGTACGGAAGCGAAGTCCAGGTCTGCCGAGCTGGTGCCGGTGGCCATGGAGGAAGCTGCGCCGCCGCCCAGGCCGATCAACATCGCCGGGCCGCCGAGGACGATCAGCTTGGAGCCGACCAGAATCTCGCCTTTCTTGACGTGTTCTTCGCGGATGTTGCCCATGCCGCCGGCCAACATGATTGGCTTGTGGTAGCCGCGCACTTCATCGCCACGCGGGGTGGTGATGGATTGTTCAAACGTACGGAAGTAGCCGGTGAGTGCCGGGCGCCCGAATTCGTTGTTGAACGCGGCGCCGCCGAGCGGGCCTTCGATCATGATGTCGAGTGCGGTAACGATGCGCTCAGGCTTGCCGTACGGCACTTCCCACGGCTGTTCGAAACCGGGGATCTGCAGGTTGGACACGGTGAAACCGGTAAGGCCAGCCTTTGGCTTGGCGCCACGGCCGGTGGCGCCTTCGTCACGGATTTCGCCGCCCGAACCTGTCGCTGCGCCCGGGAACGGGGCAATCGCGGTCGGGTGGTTGTGGGTTTCAACCTTCATCAGGATGTGCACCGGCTCCTGCACCGCGCCGTACTGGCGGGTTTCAGGGTCCGGGAAGAAACGGCCGGCGACGGAGCCGACGATCACCGAGGCGTTGTCCTTATAAGCCGACAGAACGCCTTCGCTGTGCATCACGTAGGTGTTCTTGATCATGCCGAACAGGCTTTTTTCCTGGCTTTCGCCGTCGATATCCCAACTGGCGTTGAAGATCTTGTGACGGCAGTGCTCGGAGTTGGCCTGGGCGAACATCATCAGTTCGATGTCGTGCGGGTTGCGCTTCAAGCCATTGAAGGCGTCGACCAGGTAGTCGATCTCATCTTCGGCGAGCGCCAGGCCCAGTTCGGTGTTGGCCTTCTCGAGGGCGGCGCGGCCACCGCCGAGCACGTCAATCGCAGTGAGCGGCTTGGGCTCGGCGTGGCTGAACAGGCCGGCAGCCTGTTCCAACTGGCTGACGATGATCTGGGTCATGCGGTCGTGCAGGCTGCTGGCGATCAGCTCGGCCTCGGCATCGCTGAACTGGCCGGCGACGTAGAAAGCGATACCGCGCTCCAGGCGCTGGATTTTTTCCAGGCCGCAGTTACGCGCGATATCACTGGCCTTGCTCGACCAGGGCGAGATGGTGCCGAACCGCGGCAGAACCAGGAACAAGCGGCCGGTCGGCTCTTGAACGGGAACGCTGGGGCCGTACTTCAGAAGGCGTGCGAGCACTTGCTGTTCGTCGGCGGTCAAGACGCCGGTTACGTCGGCGAAGTGAGCAAATTCAGCATACAAGCCTGTAACAGCTGGAACCTTTTGGCTCAGTTGCTCAAGGAGTTTGCTGTGGCGAAAGGCAGAAAGGGCAGGAGCGCCGCGCAGGATCAACATCTTCGGGACAGCCTCGGGAAGGGGGTGTGCTTTGAGGCCGTGCATTCTAGCGTAAACCTGCGCCAACGGCACTCGAAACGGCACGGCTGGCCGCTGCCGAACGTCAGTTGGCAGCGATTGCATGCTTTCGGGGCGAAATCCTGGGGTTGGCGCGCAGTTATTTTAACCGTCACAAACCCTCGCCAACCCACGTTTCTGCGGGCTGCAGCCCGGTTTTGCGGGTGCTAGCAGACAAGTCCGCTGCTGTCGAGATATGGCGCCGAGGGCCGTTTGCGTATACTGCGCAGATGTTCTCCCCTACTGCTTTACGCCCGCGATGCGCCAAATGGCTGATCGCAACCGGACTCTTCCTGATGCTCAGCGCCTGTGTTGATAAGCCCAGCACGCTCGAGCGAATCAAGGAGGATGGCGTATTGCGGGTGATTACCCGGAACAGCCCGGCGACGTATTTCCAGGACCGCAACGGTGAAACCGGTTTCGAGTACGAACTGGTCAAGCGCTTTGCCGATGACCTGGGCGTGAAGCTGGAAATCGAGACCGCCGATAATCTCGATGACCTGTTCGGCCAACTGGGCAAACCCAACGGTCCGGTTCTTGCGGCCGCCGGCCTGGTCAGCAGCGAGCAGCGCGCGCAACAGGTGCGTTTCTCCCATCCGTACCTGGAAGTCACGCCGCAGATCATCTACCGCAACGGCCAGTCGCGCCCCACCGGCCCGGCAGACCTGGTGGGCAAGAAGATCATGGTGCTCAAAGGCAGCACCCACGCCGAGCAATTGGCGGCACTTAAAAAGCAGAACCCAGCGATTGAATACGAAGAGTCCGACGCCGTGGAGGTGGTGGACCTGCTGCGCATGGTGGACGAGGGCCAGATCGACCTGACCCTGGTGGACTCCAACGAAGTGGCGATGAACCAGGTGTACTTCCCCAACGTGCGCGTGGCCTTCGACCTCGGCAATGCCAGCAACCAGAGCTGGGCCGTGGCGCCGGGTGAAGACAATAGCCTGCTCAACGAGATCAACAGCTACCTGGACAAGGTTGAGAAAAACGGCACCCTGCAGCGACTGAAAGACCGTTACTACGGGCATGTCGATGTACTCGGCTATGTCGGCGCCTACACCTTCGCCCAGCATTTGCAGCAACGCCTGCCCAAGTACGAGAAACACTTTCGCGCCTACGCCAAGGAAGAAAAGGTCGACTGGCGCCTACTGGCGGCCATCGGCTATCAGGAATCGCTGTGGCAACCGGCCGTCACCTCCAAGACCGGCGTGCGCGGCCTGATGATGCTGACCCAGAACACCGCCCAGGCCATGGGCGTGTCCAACCGCCTGGACGCCAAGCAAAGCATCATGGGCGGTGCCAAGTACCTGGCCAAGATCAAGGATGAGTTGGACGACAGCATTGCCGAGCCGGACCGCACCTGGTTCGCCCTCGCCGCCTATAACGTCGGCACCGGCCACCTGGAAGATGCGCGCACGCTGGCCAAGAAAGACGGCCTGAACCCGAACAAGTGGCTGGACGTGAAGAAGATGCTGCCGCGCCTGTCGCAGAAGCAGTGGTACAGCAAGACCCGCTACGGTTATGCCCGCGGTGGCGAGCCGGTGCATTTTGTCGCGAACATCCGGCGGTATTACGACATTCTCACCTGGGTGACCCAGCCGCAGTTGGAAGGCAACCAAGTGGTGGAAGGCAACTTGCACGTGCCGGGTATCGACAAGACCAAGCCGCCGGAAGATAACCCGCAGCTGTAAACCCAATCGCCCAAACGACCCATAACCCTGTGGGAGCGGCGGTGCGACGATTCGACTTGCCCGCGATGGCGGCTAGCCAGTCAACATATTCGTTTCCTGACACACCGCTATCGCGGGCAAGCCCGGCTTCCACAGTTGATCCTCGTCGTTTTATAGGCCAGTGAGCAGATGCACGACCCCGCCCGTTAACACCATCACACCCGCAACACCCGCCGCCTTCAGCGCCTGCGCATCCAGCCGCCCTGCATCCTGCAACTGCACCCGCACCCGCGTCAGTGCCACGTGCTGTTGCGACTTGAGGTTATCCACACCGCCCAATGCGCTCAGTACCTCGGTCGACAACAGCCCCTGCGCAGGCGCCACCACGGTTTCGGCAATCAAGTCCGGGGTGAGGGCCTTCCAGAATGCGCGCTGTAATTTCTCGAACATGCTCAGTGCTCCACGACAGGTGAGGTTTCAACAGTGGCCGCGTGGTACAGGCGCAGGGCCTCGCGTACTTGGGCGGCTTCTTCCAGGCCAAGCACCTGGCGGGCGATGATCTGGCAGTCGGCCATGTCCAGCTCGCGCACGGTGGCCTTGATGGTCGGGATCAGCGGTACGCTGACCGACAGTTCATCCACCCCCAGCCCGATCAACACCGGCACCGCCAGTGCTTCAGACGCCAACGCGCCGCACACGCCGACCCACTTGCCATGGGCGTGGGCGGCCTTGACCGTGGTGGCAATCAGGCGCAATACCGACGGATGGAAGCTGTCGGCCTGGCTGGCCAGGCGCGGGTGGTCGCGGTCCATGGCCAGGGTGTATTGGGTGAGGTCATTGGTGCCGATGGAGAAGAAATCCACATGCGGCGCGAAGACATCTGCCATCAAGGCCGCAGACGGCACCTCGATCATGATGCCCAGCTTTGGCAGCTCGGTCAGGCTCAGCGCCAGCGCTTCCTCTTCAAGGATCTTGCGCGCCAGATGCAGCTCCGACAGCAGGCTGACCATCGGTAGCATGATATGCAGCCGCGCAAATCCGGCACTCGCCAGGATCGCGCGGAACTGCTCGCGCAGCAATTCAGGGCGCTCCAGGCACAGGCGAATACCACGCAGGCCGAGGAACGGGTTGGTCTCGCGCTCCATCGGCACATAGGCCAAAGGTTTATCGCCGCCCACATCCAAAGTGCGCACCACCAGATTGCGTTCGCTGCCCAGGGCTCGGGCGATGGCGCTGTAGGTGCCGGCTTGCTCCTCGGGGCTGGGCGCGCGATTGCGGTCCAGGTAGAGAAACTCCGAACGCAACAGGCCAACGCCTTCACCGCCCAAGGCCAGGGATTGCTCGACCTCCTGCAACGAGGCGACATTGGCCGTGATCTCGACATGATGACCATCGCGCGTGATACCGGGCAAGGCGGCCTGCGCCACCTCACGCTCACGTCGCAGTATGTGTTGCTTGCGGGTAGCGGCCAGTTGCTCGACAGCGGCCAGGTCAGGCTCCAGGTGCAGCTCGCCTTTGTCGGCATCGAGCAGCACCTGCTTGCCGTTGGCCAGCGCCAATGCCTGTGCCGGAACGCCGCACAACGACGGCAAACCAAGGGCACGCGCCAGGATCGCCACATGGCTGGTGGCGCCGCCGCCGACGGTGACGAACCCCAACACTTTGCGCGTATCGAGGCCAGCGGTTTGCGAGGGGGTCAGTTGCTCGGCAATCACGATCGCACGATCCGGCAACGCCCAGGCGCTGTCCTCAATACCGAGGATCAACTTCAGCACACGCTGGCCAACAT
>NZ_VBVZ01000259.1 GCF_005863185.1 Pseudomonas edaphica | reverse complement strand
CTTATAAAGAGCCCGGTCTTGTGACCGGGCTTTTTTTTGCCCGGCTTTTTTGAACATCGGAGAAACCGCCATGGATCTGCGTCCCGTATTGCTGGCACTGACACTTGGATTGGCGCTACTGCCCGGCCTCGCGCTGGCTGCCGGCAAATGTGAGCGCCTGGTGATCACCGGCAGCCCGGACGCGCCGCCGTTGCTGTGGCGTGACCCTCAAGACCCAACGCACCTGATCGGCGCCACGGCTGATGTACTGCAACAAATCGGCAAGGACCTGGGCCTTAAAATCGACCTGCTTTACGGCGGCAAACGCTCCCTGGCCCTGGATGAAGTGCGCAGCGGGCGCATGGACATTCTCGCCGATGCGCCGCTGAACCTCGGCGAGCTGGAAACCCTCGACTACATCCACCCGGCGCTGGTGCAGATCGACTACCTGGTGTGGACGCGCAAGGATTCGCCGCTGGTCTACACCAGCGCTGAAGACTTGCACGGGCATAAAGGCGCGGTCTCCGAGCGTGCGCGCTTGAGCGCTGGTTTCGACACCTTCGCCGGCCAGCAGCTCAGCTTGCAACGCCTGCCCAACTTGACCCCGGCGTTCCAGAAACTGCTGCTGGGTGAAGTCGACTACGTGCTGGCCGGGCGCTACTCGGGCATGGCCATGGCCCAGACGCTGGGCATGAGCAACGACCTTGTCGCCCGTGAAATACCCGTCGACCAGCCCGGCCTGTACCTGGCGATTTCCCACAACTCCGCCTGCAACGATCCGTGGCTGCGCGGACAGCTGGCGAAAAAGATGACAGAATTACCCGCGTCTGGTGTCGCGCAAGCCGCTTTGCAGCGCAACCTCGAACGCTGGAAAGCGCAATTGCAGCAACCCGTCGGCACCCCAGCAAAGTAAGGATTTTCAGTGACTCTTCGACCTCTTTTCGCGGCCCTCGCCGTTGTCGCTCTGGCGGGATGTGCAGCTGATCCTGCGCCGAACGAACAAATACGCCTCACCCAGCAGGCCTTGGAACAGGCCAACGCCGTGGGCGCCAGCACCGATGAATCGCCTGAACTGAAACTGGCTGAAGACAAGTTCGCCAAGGCCCGGGCCGACATGGCCGACCAATCCTACAAAGATGCGCGCATGCAGGCCGAACAGGCCGAGCTGGACGCGCGTCTGGCTGAAGCGCGGATATTGACGCGCAAAAGCCAGGAACAGTTGAACGTGCTTAACAACCGCATCGCCCGACTGCGCAAACAATTGCAGCTGGGAGAAGCCCAATGAGCCCGCTGATCCGTGGTTTGAGTTGTGTGTTGCTGCTGGGCAGCGCGGCGTTGGGCGGTTGCGCCAGCCAGCCCAACAGCGAGCAGGCGTTGCAGCAGGCTGGCAGCGACTTCCAGAAGGTCAAGGAAGACGCGAATGTGCTGCGTTTTGCGCCCAAGGATGTGATTCGTGCCGGCGAATCCCTGGCCCGCGCCGATCGCTTGTCCAGCTACTGGGGCAGCGGCCCCGACGTGGTGCATTACGCCTACCTGAGCCAGCGCTACAGTGAGATCGCCCGCGAACACACCGAGCAGGGGCTCAACGCCGAGCGCGGCACCAAGCTGGAGCTGGAACGCCAGCGCCTGCAATTGGCCCTGCGTGAGAGCAAGTTGGCGAGCGTGCAGCAGCAAGGCAAGTGGCTCGAAGAGCAAATCGCCAGCCTGACCACCACCCAGACCAATCGCGGCCTGGTCATGACGTTGGGCGATGTGTTGTTCGACACCGGTGACGCCGAGCTGCAAAACTCGGCCAACCGCACCGTGCTGAAAATTGTGCAGTTCTTGCAGTTGAACCCCAAGCGCGTGGTGCGCATCGAGGGTTATACCGACAACACCGGTGGCGAGCAGGAAAACCTCAAGCTGTCGCGCGACCGTGCGCAATCGGTGGCTGATGTGCTGATGGACCTGGGGATTGATGAAAAACGTATCCAGGTCGAGGGCTACGGTGACCAGTACCCGGTAGAGGCCAACGCCTCGGAGCGCGGCCGCGCGCAGAACCGCCGGGTGGAAATTGTGTTCTCCGACGAAAAAGGCCAGCTGGGCGCCGCTCGCTAAAAACCTGCATCGATCAGTGTGGGAGCTGGCTTGCCTGCGATGCAGGCGCCTCGGTATGTCAGGCAAACCGAGGCGATACTATCGCAGGCAAGCCAGCTCCCCACAGGTTGCCGCGTACACACAGAACCGATCATTGATCGGTTTTTTTATGCACCTTGCCCCTACAGTTTTCTCTATCACTGCCGCCCGCGCTCGACTATTGTGGCAACTGTCCCCGTACACTTCTAAACTGTGCCGGTATGTTTCACACAAAAATAAAATACCCGTGAAATCGAGTGCTGCGTCATGACCAATCTGTTGCTTTACCAACGTATCGCCCAGCAACTGGCTGAGGACATCCGGCGCGGTGTCTATCAACCCGGCGAGCGCGTGCCTTCGGTGCGCAAGATGAGCTCACAGCTCAACGTCAGCCACGCCACGGTGTTGCAGGCGTATGCGAACCTGGAAGACCAGGGGCTGATCCGCGCGCGGCCGCAGTCGGGTTATTACGTGCACCAGACGCCTGCGCTCACGGCGCCGACGCCGGATATCGCCCGGGTTGAGCGTCCGGGGTTGGTCACGCGCAGCAGCATTATCCAGCAGGTATTGGTCGAGTCGCGCCGCGAAGGCGTGTTCCCGTTGGGTGCGGCCGTGCCGAGTGTCGATTATTTGCCGGTGCGCGCGTTGCACCAGCAACTGGCCAAGGTCACGCGCTTCCAAAGCCCACGGGCCTTCAGCTACATGTTCAGCCCGGGTTTTGAACCATTGCGCCGCCAGGTGGCGATTCGCATGCGCGATGCTGGCGTGGTAGTGGACCCCTCCGAAGTGGTGATCACCCACGGGTGCGTTGATGCGTTGCAGATGTCGTTGCGCGTACTGACCCGTCCGGGCGACCTCATCGCGGCTGAATCACCGACCTATTACGGCTTGCTGCAACTGGCCGACCTGCTGGGCCTCAAAGTCATCGAGATCCCCAGCGACCCGGCTACGGGCATGAGCCTTGAGGCGCTGCAACTGGCGGCCAACCAATGGTCGATCAAGGCCTTGGTGCTGACCACGCGCCTGAGCAATCCGCTGGGCGCGACCATGCCCGAGGAACGGCAGAAACAGTTGCTGCGCCTGGCCTCGGATTTCGATATCCAGATCGTCGAGGACGATATCTACGGCGAGCTGATGTTCGAACTGGGCCGCACCAAGGCGCTCAAAGCCTATGACCGCCTGGATCGGGTGATCTACTGCTCGAGTTTCTCCAAAACCCTGTCCCCCGGCGTGCGCATCGGCTGGATGATTGCCGGCAAGTACCAGCAGGAAATCCAGCGGCTGCAAATGTTCAGCACCCACTCGGCGTGCAGCGTCACCCAGATGGGTGTGGCGGCGTACCTGGAGAACGGTGGCTACGACCGGCACCTGCGCTACATCCGCCAGGAATACCGCAAGAACCTCAGCGCATTCCAGCTGGCGGTGCAGCAGTATTTCCCCGAAGGCACGCAGATGACCCGGCCGACCGGCGGCTTTATCCTGTGGGTCAGTTTGCCCGGCAGGGTCAATACCCAGGAACTGCACGTGCGTGCGCTGCAGCAGGGCATCAGCATTGCACCGGGAGTCATCTTCAGTAATACGGAACAGTTTAACCACTGTATTCGCCTTAACTGCGGCACGCCGTGGAACCGTGAGGCAGAGCGGGCGCTGATGACGCTGGGGATGTTGGCCAGCCAGTTGTGCCAGGAAACTGCGGCCGGGTTTTGAACCAGGGCTGAGGCGCGTAAAGGGGACACTCATGTTGACCGACTGATCAGCAGGCTTGTCATGCCGCGTTCAACAAGCGAGCATATGGCCCTCTGCCGTTAATGCTGTAGGCAATATGACCTCTATTTTTCGTGCTGTTGTGGTAATTGGCCTGTTAAGTCTGTGTAACGTCGGCACCGTCCTGGCGGCAGCCCCCGTGACTGAAAGCAAGCCCGCAGCCAATACCCAGCAGAAGACTTCGGCGAAGAAACCGGCGCCGGTTAAAAAAGCCCCGGCGGCCAAGAAAAAAACCGGCGTCGTGAAAAAACGTGCACCGGTGGCGAGTAAATCCAAATCTGCCCACGAAGTAGCCCAGACCAAACTGCCACCGGCACAGTTGGACCTGTCCTTGCCAACCGAAATGGTCAGGCACTTGCAGCCCCTCGGCACTATGCCTAAACCCAAGAGCGTGCCGCTGTTGCCGCCGATGTTTGCGGAAAAACCCACCGACAACAGCGCGTTCCAGATCAATGGCCGCCTACTGAGCAACCAGATGCAGTTGCAGCTGCGTAACGAAGAGCGCCGCGACATTGAAGGCGCTGCGCTGGATTTCGAATTCAAGCAATAAAATTGCGCGCTTAGGTGACGCACGCCCTCGACCATCTGTCGCAGACTGGTCGGTCACTTTTGTTTTGTGCGAAAAACCCCTGTTAGACCATTTTAAAACGGCTGTTTAAGGGCGTACTCTAGCCCGGCCATCCATATTGAGTCGTCGAGGACCTGCCGGTCATGAAATGCCGTGAAGGCTGTGGCGCATGCTGCATTGCCCCCTCCATCAGTTCACCGTTACCGGGAATGCCCAATGGCAAACCTGCGGGAGAACGTTGCCTGCACCTGTCGGTCGAACAGCTATGCCAGCTGTTCGGGCAACCGGAGCGGCCGGCGGTGTGCAGTGATTTCAAGGCAGACCTTGAGGTGTGCGGCAATGATCAGGCCGATGCGATCCGTTTGATCGGCTGGTGGGAGCAGATGACGGCGGCTTGATGGGCTTTACTATCGGAACTTCAAAAATAAGGAATACAACAATGGGTTCGTTGAAACGATTGGCTGTGTTGTGCGGTTTTACGGTGTTGTTTGCTGCCACTGCCCAGGCTGAAGATTGGCAAGTCGCCAAGGACGAAGACGGTATCAAAGTGTCCTTGAGCGAAATTGCCGGCTCCAAGTACAAGGCTTATCGCGGTGTCACCCTGATCAAAGCCCCCGTCGCCAAGATCCAGGCCCTGCAGGAAGACGTGGCCGGTGCCTGCGCCTGGATCCACGAATGCAAATCGCAAAAACTGCTCAAGACCGAAGGTGACAAGAGCTGGACCTACACCCAGTTCAAGGCGCCGTTTCCGGTGACCGACCGCGACTCGATCCTGGAGATCACCACCTCCAAGGCCGCCGACGGCACCGTGACCCGCAAACTGCTGGAAGTGCCGACTTATCAGCCCGAAGTCAAAGGTTACGTGCGCGTAGCCCAAGTGGACGGTTACTGGAAACTGGTGCCAAAGGGCGATAACCAGACCGAAGTCACTTACCAGGTGCACACCGAGCCAGGCGGCAGCGTGCCATCGTGGCTGGCCAACAAGTTCGTGGTGGACGCACCGTTTAACACCTTGAAAGCCTTGAAAGAACACGCTGAAAAATAAGCGCAGTTGATCCGGTGCCTCAGGCCTTGAGTGGAACGTTTGCCGACCGCTCAAGGTCCAGATAGATGTGAGCCCACACATGGGCTTTATCGAGGAGGCACCGATGCAAACGTGGCAGATTACCTTCGTAGATGATCACGGTGTAAAGACCGTGGAGCAGTTCGCCTGCGCGCAAAAGCCCAGCCTCGAAGATGCGGCACACATGATCCGCAACAAGCTCGTGCCCGTGGCCGCCGAACTTGATCTCAATGACCTGGAGGGCCGCAAGCCCGAGCCGACGGTCAAGATCCTCAAAGATCAGAACAGTATTCAAATCCTCGACATCTCACCCGCCGCCTGAACATTTCCTGTAGGACCACGAAACCCCTCTGGTGGAGGTGATAGCTTCGCGCTACTCTGCAATTGAGATCAGCGAATGAATCGCTAAGGTTTGGTCTTGTCAGCTACAGGCTTGTTTTCCAACGGTGTTGTATTTGTCGTAGCTCCCGCGCCAGTAGGGCGCGGGCTTCGGGAAGCACGGAAAGTCTATCCATCGGTTTGAGGAGGACGTTTCATGAGCACAGCCTATCAAGAAGACATCAGCACCAACGTACTGCGCCGGATGAAAGAAGGCGGGTTCGACTTCTCGCGTTTTCACCCCATCGAGTTCTACGCCATTTTCCCGGATGAGGAACGTGCGCGCAGGGCTGCGGGTCGCTTTCGCGGGGAATCCCTGAATGCCCAGGTCAGCGCGCGCGACGATGGCGCCTGGTACCTGGAATTGAGCAAAATCATGTTCGCAACCTACGACGGCATAGGAGACTTCGAGCAAGACTTTGAGGCGGTGGTGGAACCGCTGGGCGGCATCATCGAGGGATGGGGCGTCAAGCAGGAGGTGCGTGGGTTACCCATGTAGTGCGATTTGTATGAGTAAAGCAGCGTATCGGCTGACCTTAGGGTCGGCCGTTTTTGTGTGTGCTGTATGAAATCTCCTAACCGCCACCTCACTTTTCTTGCACCAAAAAAAAGCCACCCAAACAGGGTGGCCCAAAGGGAAGAGCGGTTCGCTGAAACTGTAGGACGTGTCCTGTTCAGCCGATGGGGGTGATTATCCGCAAGCGTGGGCGGGCAGTGAAATCAACTCTGGCTATGCTGTTGATAGTCAAAACCCGCATTACGATGAAGCGCGGGGCGTGACGGCGGGCATTCTACGCACCAGGAAGGTGCGAGTGGATTCCGTTATTTATTCAACTCACTGATTTTTAAGTGTTTATGCCGATGGCGCGGGCCTTGCAACACTGCTTGCGTCCGAGTGACAAGGAGTACGGCATGACCCGCACTTATTACGATGAAATGTACGACGGGGCAGGGCAGGTCCGGCCCCATTACCGCGAGTTCGCCCGCTGGTTGGCTGATACGCCCGCCGAACTGCTCGCGCAACGTCGGCGTGAAGCCGATTTGCTGTTCCACCGTGCCGGCATCACCTTCACCCTTTACGGGGACGAGCAGGGCACCGAGCGCCTGATCCCGTTTGACACCATCCCACGCAGCATTCCCGCCAGTGAATGGCGGATGGTCGAGCGTGGCTGCATTCAACGGGTCAAGGCGCTGAACCTGTTCCTGGCCGACCTGTACCACGGGCAACGCATCATCAAGGCCGGCATCATCCCCGCCGAACAAGTGCTGGCCAATGACCAATACCAACTGGCCATGCAGGGCTTGAACCTGCACCGTGATCTGTATTCCCACATCTCCGGCGTCGACCTCGTACGCGACGGTGACGGCACGTACTACGTGCTGGAAGACAATTTGCGCACGCCGAGCGGTGTGAGCTACATGCTCGAAGACCGCAAGATGATGATGCGCCTGTTCCCGGAACTGTTTGCGGCCCAGCGCATTGCGCCCATCGACCACTATCCCAACCTGCTGCTCGACACCCTGAAAAGCTCAAGCCCACTGGATAACCCAAGCGTGGTAGTGCTGACACCGGGGCGTTTTAACAGTGCGTTTTTCGAGCATGCCTTTTTGGCTCGTGAGATGGGCGTGGAACTGGTGGAGGGCGCCGACCTGTTCGTGCGTGATGACCGTGTGTTCATGCGCACCACCGACGGTCCCAAGGCCGTGGACGTGATCTACCGTCGCCTCGACGATGCGTTCCTCGACCCGCTGGCCTTCAACCCCGACTCGATGCTCGGCGTGCCCGGCCTGCTGGCCGCATACCGCTCGGGCAATGTGGTGCTGGCCAATGCGATCGGCACCGGGGTGGCGGATGACAAATCGGTGTATCCGTTCGTTACTGAGATGATCCGGTTTTACCTGGATGAAGAGCCTATTCTGCAGAACGTGCCGACCTTTCAATGCCGCAAGCCTGATGAATTGTCCCACGTGCTGGCCAACCTGCCGGATCTGGTGGTCAAGGAAACCCAAGGCTCCGGCGGCTACGGCATGCTGGTCGGCCCAGCCTCCACTGCGGCGGAAATCGAAGCCTTCCGCGCCCGTATCAAGGCCAAACCCCACGCCTATATCGCCCAGCCGACCCTGTGTTTATCCACCTGCCCGACCTTTGTTGAAAACGGCATCGCGCCACGGCATATCGACCTGCGCCCGTTCGTCTTGTCCGGCAAGGAAACCCGCGTGGTCCCCGGCGGCCTGACCCGCGTGGCGCTGCGTGAAGGTTCGCTGGTGGTCAACTCGTCCCAGGGCGGCGGCACCAAAGACACCTGGGTGGTCGAGGATTGAACCATGTTGAGTAGAACTGCCTCGGATTTGTACTGGATGTCTCGCTACCTGGAGCGCGCGGAAAACCTCGCGCGCATGCTTGATGTCAGCTATTCGC
>NZ_VBVZ01000258.1 GCF_005863185.1 Pseudomonas edaphica | reverse complement strand
GCTCCAACAGTTTGATTGCATTTCAACTCGCCAGCCGATTCGGCTGCCCTACCCCACTTTTCAGCTTTCCCGGCTGAGCCGCCCCGCTATATCAGCCGGGATTCACCCGCCACAGCGCACAAAATAGCCCCACTGCTCACCCCATGGATTCGTGCCCCCATGCAAACCACCAACACTGTCTTGATGATTCGCCCGGCGCGCTTTGCCTTCAACCCGGATACCGCGATCAACAACCACTTCCAACGCCAGCCACTTGACCCGCTGAGCGCGCAGCAAAAAGCGCTGCAGGAGTTCGACGGCTATGTCGATACCCTGCGCCAACATGGCGTAGAGGTGCTGGTGGTGCAAGACACCCCGGCGCCCCACACGCCCGACTCGATCTTCCCCAACAACTGGTGGAGCAGCCACGCCGATGGCAGCCTGGTGCTGTACCCGATGGAAGGCCAGAACCGACGACTGGAGCGCAACAAAGGTGTGCTGCAAGTGCTGGAGCAGCGTTTTGCGATCCGTAGCACCATCGACCTCAGCCCCCTCGAACAACAGAACATCTTCCTCGAAGGCACCGGCAGCATGGTGCTCGACCGCCAGCACCGTATCAGCTATGCCTGCCACTCCGGGCGTACCCACCAAGACGCCTTGCGCCAGTTCGCCGAACGCCTCGACTACCAACTCTGCGTCTTCCACGCCGTCGACCGCCACCACGCGCCGATCTACCACAGCAACGTGATGATGAGTGTCGGCCGCGACCTCTCGGTGGTGTGCCTGCAAGCCCTGCCCGATGCCAGCGAACGCCAGGCCCTGGAGCGCTCGCTGCGCGACACCGGCAAAGACATCCTTGCCCTCGACTTCGACCAGCTCGAAGCCTTCGCCGGCAACATGCTTGAAGTCCACGACCGTGACGGCCAGCCGCTGCTGGTGATGTCGGCCAGCGCCTGGAGCGCCCTGCACCCGGCCCAGCGCACGCATGTAGAACGCCACACCCGCCCGGTGGTGGTGAACATCGACAACATCGAACGCATCGGCGGCGGCAGTGCCCGCTGCATGCTGGCGGAAGTGCACCTGCCCGCCCGCGCCTCATTTCAATAAGGAGTCTTGCCATGACCCGTTATATCGACGTCAACGACCTCAGCTACCTGGTTTCACAAAAAGGCCTGCAAACCTGCATCAGCGAAATGGCCGAATACATCCGCGCCGACTACCTGCGCTGGCAGGACTTCGAAAAGTGCGCGCGCCTGGCCAACCATTCGCCGGACGGCGTGATCGAGCTGATGCCGGTGTCCGACGCCTCGCTGTACGCCTTCAAGTACGTGAACGGCCACCCGAAGAACACCCTGGCCGGCATGCTCACAGTGATGGCCTTTGGCGCCCTGGGCGATGTCGACACCGGCAAGCCGGTGCTGCTGGCCGAAATGACCCTGACCACCGCGATCCGCACCGCGGCCACCTCTGCCCTGGTAGCCCGTTACCTGGCGCGCGACAACAGCCGCAGCATGGCGTTGATCGGCAACGGCTCGCAAAGCGAGTTCCAGGCCCTGGCCTTCCACGCCATGCTCGGTATCACCGAAATCCGCCTGTTCGATATCGACGCCAAGGCCACTGCCAAGCTGGCGGCCAACCTCAAGGCGTTCCCGGCGATCAAGGTGATCCTGGCCGCCAGCGTGGCCGAAGCGGTCAAAGGCGCGGACATCGTCACCACCGTCACGGCCGACAAGGCTTACGCCACCATCCTCACCGACGACATGATCGAACCGGGCATGCACCTGAATGCCGTGGGCGGCGACTGCCCCGGCAAAACCGAGCTGGACCGCCGCATCGTCGAGCGCGCCCGGGTGATCGTCGAGTACGAACCGCAAAGCCGTGTCGAAGGTGAAATCCAGCACATGCCCGAAGATTCGCCGGTGACCGAGCTGTGGCAAGTGATCAATGGCCAGCAGCCCGGCCGCGAGAACGCGCGCCAAGTCACGCTGTTCGACTCGGTGGGTTTTGCCATCGAAGACTACTCGGCCCTGCGTTACGTGCTGGACGTGGCCAAGGCGCTGGATGTGGGCAGTACCCTTGAGCTGGTGCCGGACCTCGCCGACCCGAAAGACCTGTTTGCACGCCTGGCCCAACAGCCATGCGTACAGCACAAAAAGCGCGCCTGAAACCGCTCTGGCCTGCCGCTTTGCGCCCAAGGCAGGCCGGATTTACATCAGTCAAAAGCCGATTTTGCGCGTGCCGCAGCCGATTCCGCTGCATTGCGCTTTTTAACAGCGCAATTTGCGCTTTATGCACGGGGTAAACGACACAAAAAACGCACCACCATGAAGCATTCTCTGCTCCCAGCGATTCACCGCCCTTACATCAATTACAAAATATAGGGACTGTCACATGACTCCATTGCGATCACTCTTCGCCGCGTTGCTGTTGCCACTGTGCGCGAGCGCCGCCCACGCCCAGGACTGGAAAGAAATCCGCTTCGGCGTGTTCCCCGAATACCCGCCCTTTGAGTCCGTCGCCGCCGACGGCAGCCTGCAAGGTTTTGATATCGAGTTGGGCAACGCCATCTGCGCCAAGCTCGAAGTCAAATGCACCTGGGTGCACAACGAGTTCGACGGCATGATCCCGGCCCTGCGCGCGCGCAAGTTCGACGCGATCATGTCGTCCATGGCGGTCACACCGGCTCGCGAAAAAGTCATCGACTTCAGCGACCGCCTGTTCCTCAGCCCCACCTCGGTGATCACCCGTAAAAACGCCGACTTCGGCGACACGCCGGAGTCGCTCAAAGGCAAGCAGGTGGGCGTGCTGCAAGGTTCACTGCAGGAAGCCTATGCACGTGCGCACCTGGCCAGGCTCGGCGCGCAGATCAAGGCGTACCAGTCCCAGGAGCAGAACTACGCCGACCTGCAAAACGGCCGCCTCGACGCCACCCTGACCGACAAGCTCGAAGCCCAGCTCAACTTCCTGTCCAAGCCTGAAGGCGCCGACTACAAGACCGGCCCGGCCTTCAAGGACCCGACCTTGCCGCTGGATATCGCCATGGGCTTGCGCAAGAACGACGCCGAACTGCGTGCGCTGATCAATAAGGGCATCGCCGCCGTGCAGGCCGATGGCACCTACGCACAGATCCAGAAGAAGTACTTCGGCGATCAGGATATCTACAACGAGTAAGCCTGTGGGAGCGGGCTTGCCCGCGATAGCGGTGGGTCAGCCACTGTAAATGTTGACTGATAGGCCGCCATCGCAGGCAAGCCAGCTCCCACACAAGCCAGCTCCCACCGTTAATCTCTGTGCTTGATCGAGATCTCCTCAATGAACGAACTCCTCAACCTGCAAGGCTACGGCCCGATGCTGGCCCAGGGTGCCTGGATGACGCTCAAGCTGGCGTTGCTGGCGCTGACCCTGAGCCTCGCCCTGGGCCTGATCGCCGCCGGTGCCAAGCTTTCGAGCGCCAAATGGCTGCGCGTGCCCGCCACCCTGTACACCACGCTGATACGCAGCGTGCCGGACCTGGTGCTGATCCTGCTGATTTTCTACAGCCTGCAACTGTGGCTCAACGACCTGAGCGAAGTGTTCGGCTGGGATTACTTTGAAATCGATCCGTTTACCGCCGGGGTGATCACCCTGGGGTTTATCTACGGCGCGTATTTCACCGAAAACTTTCGCGGCGCCATTCTCAGTGTGCCGGCCGGGCAACTGGAAGCCGCCACCGCCTACGGCCTGAGCCGCTGGCAGCGTTTTCACCTGGTGCTGTTCCCGCAACTGATGCGCTTTGCCCTGCCGGGCCTGGGCAACAACTGGCTGGTGCTGCTCAAGTCCACGGCGCTGGTGTCGATCATCGGCCTGTCGGACCTGGTCAAGGCTGCGCAAAACGCGGGCAAGACCACCAATGAGCCACTGTACTTCCTGATCCTCGCGGGCCTGGTGTACCTGGTGATCACCACCCTCTCCAACCGCATCTTCAAGCGCCTCGAACGGCGCTACAACCTCGGCATCAAGGGGATGGCGCGATGATCGAACTGTTCCAGCAATACGGCCTGGCCTACCTGTTCAGCGATGGCACAGGGTTGTCCGGAGTCGCCATGACGTTGTGGCTGTTTATCATCTCGGTGGTCGCAGGTTTTGTGCTGTCGATCCCGCTGGCGCTGGCGCGCGTCTCGCAGCACGTCTGGCTGCGCTGGCCGGTGGAGGTCTACACCTATCTGTTTCGTGGCACGCCGCTGTATATCCAATTGCTGATTTGCTACACCGGGCTTTACAGTCTGGAAGTGGTGCAGGACAACGCGCTGCTTAATCAGTTTTTCCGTAATGCGCTCAACTGCACGTTGCTGGCGTTTGTGCTCAACACCTGCGCCTACACCGTGGAAATCTTCGCCGGGGCGATCCGCAACATTCCCCACGGCGAAATCGAAGCCGCGCGTGCCTATGGCCTGCACGGCTGGCGCCTCAACCTGTTTGTGGTGGTGCCCGCCGCGCTGCGCCGTGCGCTGCCGGCCTACAGCAATGAAATGATCCTGATGTTGCACGCTACCTCGCTGGCCTTTACCGCCACCGTCGCCGATATCCTCAAGGTCGCCCGCGACGCCAACGCCGAGACGTTCCTGACGTTCCAGGCTTTCGGCATCGCCGCCCTGCTCTACATGCTGCTGTCCTTTGCACTGGTGGGCCTGTTCCGACTGGCCGAACGTCGCTGGATGCGTTTTCTTGTTCCTACCCGAGGCTAACCCATGAATCAGTCCGCGCAGGCCCTGGCCGCTTACCCTGTTGACGCCCCCGTTGCCAAACCGGCAACCGCTGCGATCAAGCTTCAAGTCGAAGGCATCCACAAACGTTACGGCGACCACGAAGTGCTCAAGGGCGTGTCCCTCAATGCACGCAACGGCGACGTCATCAGCCTGATCGGCGCCAGCGGTTCGGGCAAAAGCACGATGCTGCGCTGCATCAACTTTCTCGAACAGCCGGACGCCGGGGTCATCACCCTCGATGGCATCAGCATCGAAATGCGCCAGGGCCGCGCCGGCACCCGCGCGCCGCACCAGGAACAACTGCAAAACCTGCGCACACGCCTGGCCATGGTGTTCCAGCACTTCAACCTGTGGAGCCACATGACCGTGCTGGAAAACATCACCATGGCCCCGCGCCGGGTGTTGGACGTGAGCGCGGCAGAGGCGGAAAAACGCGCACGCCTGTACCTGGACAAGGTCGGCCTGCCCGGCCGCGTGGCCGATCAATACCCGGCGTTTCTGTCCGGCGGCCAGCAACAACGCGTGGCCATCGCAAGGGCATTGGCGATGGAGCCGGAAATTATTCTGTTCGATGAACCGACCTCAGCGCTGGACCCGGAACTTGTAGGAGAAGTCCTCAAAGTCATACAGACGTTGGCCGAGGAAGGTCGTACCATGCTGATGGTCACCCACGAAATGGGCTTTGCCCGCCAGGTGTCCAGCCAAGTGCTGTTTTTGCACCAGGGCCGAGTCGAGGAACAAGGCGGCGCCGAGATCCTCGACCATCCCAACAGCGAACGCTTGCAGCAATTTCTTTCCAACCGTTTGAAGTGAACTCATGGATACCAAGGCCAACGGACCCCACTCTTCGCCCACGCTGGACCGCATCGATGAGGCGATCATCGACGTGTTGCGCCACCAGGGGCGTATCACCTACGAAAAGCTTTCCTCGCTTGTACACCTGACACCCAGGCCGTGCCTGGAACGGGTGCGCAAGCTGGAGCGACGCGGGGTGATCCGTGGTTATGGGGCGATCATCGATGTGCAGATGGTCTCGCCAGGGCTGTCGCTGCTGGTGCTGGTGGCCTTGTCCAATCAGAGCGGGCGCTCGGCGCAGAAGGCCTTTGAGGCCTGCGTCAAAGCCTGCCCGCAGGTGTTCGAGTGCCAACTGATCAGCGGGCCGTTCGACTACAGCTTGCGCATGCGCTGCCGGGATATGGAGCATTACCGGGTGCTGACGGAGACCTGGCTGAACAACGATGAGCTGCACATCGATAAGTTGGTGGCGCATCCGGAGTTGGCGGTAGTCAAAAACACCGCGACCGAACTGGCCTGAAACCCACGCTAGATCGTTCCCACGCTCCGCGTGGGAATGCATCCAGTGACGCTCCGCATCACGACCTCAAAGCAGACGCGGAGCGTCCAGGGCGGCATTCCCACGCAGAGCGTGGGAACGATCATCGAGCCAGCTCCCACATTTTTAACTGTGCCCGCTTGAGATTTTCTTGCCCGGCCTGGCCCCGATCAGCTTCGCCTGCCCATCCTTCTGCTTGCCCGTGCGCGCCTCGCTGATCAACCCCGGTATCAGCTTGCCCTCCGGCAGATTCTTCCAGAACCGGCTGGGCAAATGCCCTTCCATCACTTTGGGGTTTAACCGCGCCGGGTTGAAGATATGGCTGTAATAGGTCAGCCACATCGCACTGTGTGGGTCTTCGACATTTTGCGCCAACTGTTGCCATGCCTCAGGGCACTGGCGTTGATGAATCAACTGCTCACCGTCGTAATACACACCGTCCAAAGGCGTTGCGATCATCCAGCGATGGCGGCCCATGCGCCCGACAAAATGCTGGCTGGCGGACTTCAAGATGTCATGGGCCGGCTCATGCCACGCCACATACTCAGGCAACTGCGGGCCGGCCTGCGCAGGCAAGGCAATAAACCGCACAAACGCATGCAGGTGATGGGCCTCGCGGCTGACCTGTTTGATGCGCCGCTGTAACTCACTGCCCAACTTGTCCCCGGCCAGCATCGCGGTGCGGTCGCCATGGCTGACACGCCACAACACCTCGTACAACAGGCTCCAGCGCTGATCACCGTGGTAACAGGCGGCCGATTCCAACAACTCCAGCAACGCCTTGGGAATCCGCGCCTGAAACGGCCCGAGCTGCTCAGGTACAGGCTCGTCCGTGGCAAACAGGTCCGCCACTTCGGCCTCGCCCCAGCTCACCTGGCTGGGGTCGACCTGATGGCTGAGCAGCCAGCGCGCCTGCTCGCGCCAGGTGCTGAAGAGGTTGTCGCATTCCAGGCTGATCATCCCCACAGCCCCATCTGTTGTGGCTGCGGGCGGTCGCGCAGTTGCTCGCGCAGCAGCACGCTGGTGCTGTCCGCCTGTTGCGGGTGGTAGTCGCTGGTGATGAAAAACGGCTTGGCCTTGGCCAGCACGCAACGCATGCGCGCCAGGTCTTCAAAGCGAATTTTGCGTTCGCGGCGCAGGTCGACCAGGCGCTGGGTGGTACGCAGACCAATGCCGGGAATGCGCGCGATCAGCGTGGGTTCGGCGCGGTTCAGGTCCAGCGGGAACACCTCGCGGTGCTCCAGCGCCCAAGCCAGCTTGGGATCGATATCCAGCGCCAGATGGCCTGGGCCTTCGAACAGCTCATTGGCGCTGAAACCGTAACTGCGCAGCAGAAAGTCGGCCTGGTACAGGCGGTGTTCACGCATCAGCGGCGGCGCGGCCAGCGGCACACTTTTGGGGCTGTTGGGGATGGGGCTGAACGCCGAGTAATACACGCGCCGCAGCTTGTAGTTGCCATACAGCGCCTCCGCACCGTGCAGGATGGTGCTGTCGTCGGTGTCATCGGCGCCGACGATCATCTGCGTGCTCTGCCCCGCTGGCGCAAAACGCGGTGCGCGCGGCTCGTTGAACACCGTCTGCTCGCCGGTGTAGATGGTCTGCATGGCTTGCTTGATCGAGCCGATCTGCTTCTCCGGCGCCAGGGTTTGCAGGCTGGCGTCGGTGGGCAACTCGATGTTCACGCTGAGGCGATCGGCATAACGCCCGGCTTCGACGATCAGCGCAGGGTCGGCTTCGGGAATGGTCTTGAGGTGGATGTAACCGCGAAAGTCATGCTCTTCGCGCAACAGTTTGGCGACTCGAACCAGTTGCTCCATGGTGTAGTCGGCCGAGCGGATTATGCCGGAGCTGAGAAACAGCCCGCTGACGCAATTGCGTTTGTAGAAGTCCAGGGTCAGGGTAACCACCTCCTCCGGGCTGAAACGCGCACGGGGCACGTCGCTGGAGCGGCGGTTGACGCAGTATTGGCAGTCGTACAGGCAGAAATTGGTGAGCAACACCTTGAGCAACGACACACAACGCCCGTCCGGCGTGTAGCTGTGGCAAATGCCCATGCCATCGGTAGAACCCAGCCCGGCCTTGCCCTCGGAGCTGCGCTTGGGCGCGCCACTGCTGGCGCAGGAAGCGTCGTACTTGGCGGCGTCGGCGAGGATGCTGAGTTTTTCGATCAACTGCATGAAGGGCTACCGATACTGGTTTTTTGTACAGTACCAATAGCCCGACGTTGTCACAAGTGCCGTCTGTAGG
>NZ_VBVZ01000257.1 GCF_005863185.1 Pseudomonas edaphica | reverse complement strand
GGGACAGATAGCCCAGGCCCAACTCGGTGAGGGTGCTGACCCGCTCCAGCAAGTCCTGGGCGATACGCTGAGCGGCAAGGCGCTTTTCCACCGACAGCTTCATTTTGTCCTGCCCCGCCGCCACCGGGCGCAGCAGCTCGGCCAACTGCGCCAGCGACAGTTGCGACAGCTCGCCGATGTCCACCCCGGCAAACTTCACCGACAGCGCCGCCTTGTTCAGCCGCTTGCCCTCGCACGCCGGGCACGCACTGCCCTGCATGAACTGCGACACGCGCTTTTTCATCAGTGCGCTTTGGGTATGGCTGAAGGTGTGCAGGATATAGCGCCGCGCACCGCTGAACGTGCCCTGGTAGCTCGGCTCCAGCTTGCGTTTCAACGCGTCGCGGGTTTGCTGTGGGGTGAAGCCTGCGTACACCGGCACGGTCGGGGTTTCTTCGGTAAACAGAATCCAGTCGCGCTGCTTTTTCGGCAGGTCGCGCCACGGGATGTCCACGTCATAGCCCAGGGTCACAAGGATGTCGCGCAGGTTCTGCCCCTGCCACGCCAAGGGCCAGGACGCCACCGCACGCTGGCGAATGGTCAAGGACGGATCCGGCACCATCAGCGCCTCGGTCACCTCATACACGCGGCCCAAACCGTGGCAGTGCGGGCAGGCGCCCTGGGGCAGGTTCGGTGAGAAGTCCTCGGCATACAGCATCGCCTGCCCCGGCGGATAACTGCCGGCGCGCGAATACAGCATGCGGATCAGGCTCGACAAGGTGGTGACGCTGCCCACCGACGAGCGTGCACTCGGCGTGCCGCGCTGCTGTTGCAGGGCCACGGCCGGGGGCAAGCCTTCGATAGCGTCCACATCGGGTACGCCGACCTGGTCAATCAGGCGCCGCGCATAGGGCGCCACCGATTCGAAATAGCGGCGCTGAGCCTCGGCATACACCGTGGAAAACGCCAGGGATGATTTGCCCGAACCCGAAACGCCGGTAAATACCACCAGGGCATCCCGGGGAATGTCTACATCGACGTTACGCAGGTTGTGTTCGCGGGCGCCGCGCACGCGTACAAAGCCTGGGCGCTGGGCGGTGATCGGGGGGATGTTGCGCTGTGACGTCATGGGCAACCTTGTCTGGCGGTGAGCACGCTGCGCACCCGTTGCGTGAGTGCTTCGGGGCTGTAGGGCTTGCTCAGCAGATGAATGTCGGAGCTCAGCAAATGATTGCTGGAAAGAATGTCGCGGGTGTGCCCGGAGGTGAACAGCACCGCCACCGGCGGGTGCTGCACGCGCGCCCAGTCGGCCAGGTCGGTGCTTTTGACCCGGCCGGGCATCACCACGTCGGTAAAGATCAGGTCCGGCTGCACGCCGTTTTGCAGGGTTTGCATGGCCCGGTCGCCGTCTTCGGCGGTCAGTACCGTGTAGCCCGATTGCTGCAGCAACTCGACCACGGTCAGGCGCACGCCTTCGTTGTCCTCGACCACCAGGATGGTTTCCTGGCCGCCGCTGTGAGTCGCCTGCTCGGTGTCGACCTCACCACATTCGGGTTCCAGGCTGTGGGGGAAATACATCTGCACTACCGAGCCTTTGCCCTCCTCGCTCCACACCTCCACATGCCCGCCGCTTTGGCGCACAAACCCGAACACCATGCTCAGGCCCAGGCCGGTGCCGTGCCCTTCGCGCTTGGTGGTGAAGAACGGCTCGAACGCACGCTTGAGCACCTCCTGGGGCATGCCGACACCGGTGTCGGTCACTGCCAAACGCACGTATTCACCGGGCTTGATGCTTTTACCGATGCAATCGCCCGGGTTGAGGATGATATTTTCGCCGCTGATGCGAATCACGCCTTCGCCTTGCATGGCATCGCGGGCATTGATCGCCAGGTTGAGCAGCGCGTTTTCCAATTGGTTGCGGTCGACATTGATGCACCAGGAATCCTGGGGCAGTTGCACGTCGATATGAATGGTCTCACCCAACGCCCGTTGCAGCAGTTCGCCTAAACCGGCGTAGATGCGTTGCGGGTTGTACACCGCTGGCGACAACGGCTGGCGACGCGCAAACGCCAACAGTTGCGAGGACAGCTTGGCGCCGCGCTCCACCGCCGCGATGGCCGCCGTGACCCGGCGCTGCACCTGGGGGTTGTCCGGCTCATTCCGGGCCAGCAGGTGCAGGTTGCCGGCGATCACTTGCAGCAGGTTATTGAAGTCATGGGCCACGCCGCCGGTCAGGCCGCCGATGGCTTCAAGCTTCTGGGATTGGCGCAACTGATCTTCGGCGGCGGAACGCGCTTGCACTTCGGCGGCGACGCGTTGCTCCAGGTTATGGGTGAGTTCCTGGCGCAGGCGCTCGGAATGCACGTGCTCGGTGGTTTCCACCACAATCGCCAACACCCCGGCTGGCTGCTGATTGTCCCCGGCGACGGGGCTGTAATAGAGGTCCAGCCAGACGGTTTCCGGCTTGCCGTTACGCAACAACACCAGGTCTTTGTTGTTAAACGTCAAGGTGCCGCCCGCCAGGCAGGTGTCGACCACGTGGCGATTGAACTCGGCCACCTCCGGCCAGCCCAGCTCCACCGGCGTGCCGAGCAAGTACGGATGCCGGCCGCCGGCAAACACCGAATAGCTGTCGTTGTAGATCATGTAGCCCGCCCGCCCCCACAGCATCACCATCGGCACGGGCGAGGCCAGCATCATCTGCACGTTGCAGGCCAGGCTGGCGCTCCAGGTGTCAATCGGGCCAAGATCCGTGGCGGACCAATCGAAAGCACGGATACGCTGGGCCATTTCACCGGACCAGCCTTCACAGCCATAGGGGTTGGATAAAAATTGCATCGGTTGGCTCTGTGCAAAGAGGGGGTATTTGCAACGTTTTGGAGCGCGCCAGCGGCGGATGGTTTCACTTGTTATAAGTTAGGAGGTAATGGCGACAAAAACCACTGCCCTCAATGAAAATCCCGGCTGCGCACATGAATGCCTTCCAGCAGCGGCGTCAGGTCGGTAAGACGCCCGGCAATCAGGTGCCGCACCTCGCCCACTGCCTCCCAGCGCCCGTCGACTTTGAGCAGCCGCGAGCCGACCAGCGCCAGGCGCTGGCGTTCTGCCAGGTCGCGCCACACCACCACATTGAGGTTGCCGAATTCATCTTCCAGCGTCACAAAGGTCACGCCGCTGGCGGTGCCAGGGCGCTGGCGCCCGGTCACCAGACCGGCGACGCTGACATTGCGCCCATGCTCCACCGCCATCAGCTCCAAAGAGCTGCGGCAGCGGCGTCTACGCAACTCATCACGCAGCAACGCCAGCGGGTGCGGGCCGAGGGTGGTGCCAACCGTGGCGTAATCAGCCTGCAAGTCTTCGCCAACCGTCGGCGCCGGCAATTGCACCGCCGCTTCGTCGGGGCTCGGCAGGCCCGCGAACAACCCCAGCTGTTTATGCACGCCTGCCACTTCCCAGCGTGCCCGGTGCCGGTTGCCCGCCAGCGCACGCAAGGCCCCGGCATCCGCCAGCAACGCCTGGGCCCGCGCATCCAGGCCGGCGCGGTCGTCCAGGTCGGCAATGTCACTGAACACACGACGCTGGCGCGCCGCCTCGATGCGCCGTCCATCCTCCTCACGAAACCCCGAGATCATGCGCAACCCCAGGCGAATCGCCGGTTGCTGGCCGTCGACAGGCTCCAGGCTGCAATCCCAGTCACTGGCCAGCACATCCACCGGGCGGATCTGCAAGCGATGGCGCCGCGCATCCTGCAGGATCTGGTCCGGGCTGTAGAAACCCATGGGCCAGCTGTTGATCAAGGCACAGGCGAACGCCGCCGGTTCATGGCACTTGAGCCAGCAACTGGCGTAGGTCAGCAAGGCAAAACTGGCCGCATGGGACTCGGGGAAGCCATAGCTGCCAAAGCCTTTGATCTGCTCGAAAATCTGCGCGGCAAATTCCTCGCTGTAGCCGTTCTTGAGCATGCCGGTGCGCAGACGCTGCTGATGCGGTTCCAGGCCACCGTGGCGTTTCCAGGCGGCCATGGAACGGCGCAACTGGTCGGCTTCGCCGGGGCCATAGTCGGCGGCAACCATGGCGATCTGCATCACCTGTTCCTGGAACAGCGGCACGCCCAAGGTGCGCTTCAGCACCGCCTCAAGTTCCGGCGATGGATAAGTGGTGGGCTCTTCGTTATTCCGGCGCCGCAGGTACGGATGCACCATGCCGCCCTGGATCGGCCCAGGCCGCACAATCGCCACCTCAATCACCAGGTCATAGAAGTTCTGCGGCTTGAGCCTGGGCAGCATCGACATCTGTGCCCGCGACTCGATCTGGAACACGCCGATGGTGTCGGCCTTGCTGATCATTGCGTAGGTGGCCGGGTCTTCTTTGGGTATGCCTGCCAGAGACATATCGCGATTGCGATGGCGGCGCAGCAAGTCGAAGCAGCGGCGGATCGCGCTGAGCATGCCCAACGCGAGGATATCCACCTTGAGCAGGCCCACGGCGTCGAGGTCATCCTTGTCCCACTGGATAATGGTGCGCTCGGCCATGGCGGCATTTTCCACCGGCACCAGGGTGTCCAGCGGGTATTCGGAAATCACAAAACCGCCAGGGTGCTGGGACAAGTGCCGGGGAAAACCGATCAGTTGTTGAGTCAATGTCAGCACACGCCGCAGGATCGGGCTTTGCGGGTCGAAGCCGCCTTCGCGCAGGCGCGCAAGCGGCGGCGCATCTTCACTCCAGCGTCCGCAACAGTCGGCCAGCGCGTTGATCTGGTCCGGCGGCAAACCGAGGGCCTTGGCCACATCACGCACCGCGCCGGATGCGTGATAACTGCTGACCACCGCCGTCAACGCCGCGCGGGTGCGGCCGTAGCGTTGGAACACGTACTGCAGCACTTCCTCGCGGCGTTCATGTTCGAAGTCCACATCGATATCCGGCGGTTCATTGCGCTCCTTGGACAGGAAGCGTTCGAACAGCATATCCGTCAGGCTTGGGTCGATTTCGGTGATGCCCAAGGCAAAACACACCGCCGAGTTGGCGGCCGAGCCACGGCCCTGGCACAGGATCGAACGGCTGCGGGCGAAGCGCACGATGTCGTGCACCGTCAGGAAGTAGCTTTCGTAACCGAGGTCGCTGATCAACTGCAATTCCTTGTTGATCTGCTGCAAGGTCTTGGCGTCAACACCGTGTGGCCAGCGCTGGGCAATGCCTTCCTCGGTCACGGTGCGCAGCCAGGATTGGGCATCATGGCCGGCGGGCACCAGTTCGCGTGGGTAGTGGTAGCGCAACTGGCTGAGATCAAAGGTGCAACGTTTCGCGATGGCCAGGGTTTCATCACGCAGCGCTTGCGGGTACAACGCTGCCAGCGCGTCGAGGCTGCGTAAATGCCGCTCGCCATTGGGGTGCAGGCGCGTGCCGGCTTCGGCCACCGGCACGTGATGACGGATCGCGGTCATGGTGTCTTGCAAGGCCCGGCGCCCGCGCGCATGCATGTGTACATCGCCGCAGGCCACCGCCGGGATCTGCAGGCTGGCGGCCAGGGCCAGGCGCTGCTGCAAATGGCGCGCATCGTCCTGGCCGCAGTGCAGGTGCACCGCCAGCCACAGGCGTTCGGCGAAGGTGTGTTGCAGCCATTGGAGGGTGGCCTGGGTGTCGTTGTCTTCGGCCACCCACAGCGCCAGCAGGCCGGGCATCGGTTGTTCGAAGTCGGCGTGCAGCAGGCGGTAACGGCCTTTTTCGGCGCGGCGGCGAGCCAGGGTGATCAGGCGGCACAGGTGTTGATAGCCGCTGAGATCTTCGACCAGCAACACCAGTTTCGGGCCGTTTTCGATGCGCACTTCGCTGCCGATAATCAGCGGCAAATCCACCGCCTTCGCCGCCTGCCAGGCTCGCACGATGCCCGCCAAGGTGCATTCGTCGGTGATCGCCAGGGCGCTGTAGCCTTGGCGCTTGGCACGTTCGAACAGCTCCAGCGCACTGGACGCGCCGCGCTGGAAACTGAAATTGGACAGGCAATGCAGCTCGGCATAGCTCATGCGAACCAGCCTTGCAGCCACAGCCCGTCGTTCTGCCCCACACAGCGATAGGCCCAGCCTTGCTGGCCGGCACGGGTGCGGATCAGGTAATAGTCGCGGCGGATATCGGCGCCGTCCCACCAGCCGGATTCGATGCGTTCCGGGCCCATCAGGATCTGCACGCCCTGCTCGGCCAGCAAGGTCGGTTCAGTCAGCAACCAGCCGGGGCGCTGCACTTTGTGCAAGGTCGGGCACGCACGGCTGTCGGCGCTCGCCTGCCAGGCACATTCGGGGCGGTGGTCGGCGTGAAAGCGCAGGCTTTGTACGGCCTCATCGCCAAGCCGTGCGCGCAAGCGTTCGCGCAGTTGCTCCCAAGGCAAGGTTTGTTGCGGGCGATCGTCGAACAGGTCCTGGCGTTGCGGCACAAACACCGGCAGGTCCTGGGCCACCAGGCGGAACCCGCGCACCGGAGAGGTGACTTGCACCTGTTCCAGGCGGCCACGGGCCAGTTCGAACAGCATCGACGGTTCGCGCTCGGCACTGAGCAGGCCGACCTTGATCACACTGTCGGGCGCCTGGGCGTGTTCCAGGTGCAAGTCGAAACGTTGCACGCCACTGTCGCGCCCGCAGAGGAAGGCGGACAAGTCACCGGTCAGGCGCCGTAACGGGAACAGCAGCGCCTGGTGTGACTGCACGTCGAAATTCAGCTCGATGCGCACGTCGAACTGATCCGGCGGCTGGTAAAACGCCAGGGCCAGTGGGCGCTGCCCGCTCAGGGCATCCAGGTGCTTGAGCAAGCCGGCGTCAAAGCGTCGCGCCAGGGTGTGCCGAGGCAACGCCTGCACCTGGGCCAAGGTACGCAAGCCCATACGCGACAAGGCCGTGGCCGCCTGCGGGTCAAGACCGGCGCGGTCGATAGGCAGTGGCGCCAGAGCCTGCTGCAAGGCGTCCTCGCCGATCGCCAAACCATCATAAATATTCGCCAGCACCCGCGCCGCCGCCGGGTTCGGCGCGGCGACGATACGGTGGCGAAAGCCCAATTCGGTCAACTCCTGGCGCAAGCGCGCCTCAAACTGCGGCCACGGCCCGAACAGGCCCAGGCTCGACTCGATCTCGAACAGCAACGCACGCGGGTAATACACGCTGACCTGGGAGCTGAAACGGTAGGCCCAGGCGGCGAGGAACTGCTGCCAGCGCTCGATTTCGGCGGGGTCGTATTCGGCGCTGGCAAAGGTTTTGGCCAGGGCATGCGCGGCCGTCAGCGATTGACCAGGTCGCAGGCCCAAGGCGCGGGCGGCGGCATTGACGGTTTGCAGCACGCGGCGCTGCGGTGTGCCGGCCAGCAGTACCAACGGTTGATCCGGCTCAGGGTGCACACGCTGCACCCCGTCCAGCGCCAATTGCGGGAAGACAATACACACCCAGCGCATGGCAACCTCAGTGCCCCGCCAGTGCTATCGGCGCCGGGTGGGCCAAGCCGCCCCGGCACTTGAGCACCCGCACTTGCGCAGGTTTTGCCTCGACGGCCAGGCGCAAGGCGGCGGGCGATGAATTGACCGCCTCGCTCAAAGCGCGCCAGGCAAACGCCAGGGTTTGCCCGGTCTCGGCCGCCACCTGCAAGCGCCGCAAGGCGCGGTCGTCGGCCTTGCGCGGCCAGCACAGCACCGCGCCGCAACTGCCCGAACGCAGGCACTGCTCCACCGCCCACAACACGTCGCGCGCCTCGGCCTGGATCACCGAAAGCTGGCGCAAATCCACCCCGGCGTTCTGCCAGGCGTGGGGGTACGGCGTGTAGGGCGGCGCCACCAGCACAATCCGCTCGCCCGCCGTTGATAAGCGGGCCAGGGTTGGCAACACCAATTGCAGCTCGCCAACGCCCTCCTTCGCCATCAGGATTTCACTCAGCGCCGACTCCGGCCAACCGCCCGTGGGCAACACCGCGTCCAGCGCCGCCAGCCCAGTGGGGTGCACGCTGGCCGGTGGCACGGCGGGCCGGCCTTTCCAGACGCGGCCGCCATTGAACAGCGTATCCAGAGCAACGACGGCGCCCATCAACCTTGCCTCACCAGGCCGCAGAACACCCCTTCGATGGCCAGGTCCTGATCCGGCCCGACCACAATCGGTTGATACGCGGGGTTGCGCGGCAGCAGGCGCACCTGCTCGCCGTGGCGCTCAAAGCGTTTAATGGTGACTTCGCCGTCCAGGCGCGCCACCACAATCTGCCCGTTCAAGGCTTCGGCGCTGCGGCGCACGCCCACCAGGTCGCCGTCGAGGATGCCGTCTTCGATCATCGAATCGCCCTGCACACGCAGCAGGTAATCCGGGGTTTTGGCGAAAGTGGCGGGGTCGAGTTGCAG
>NZ_VBVZ01000256.1 GCF_005863185.1 Pseudomonas edaphica | reverse complement strand
TAACTTTGCATAATCTTTCAGAAAGTAAATGCACGCGCCAAGAGAGAAGGGCAGGAGCGCGGCGTAGAATGGGAAGTACCTTCTTGTCCAGTCCATGTCCAGCGCGAACGTAGAAATATGGTAGGCCGCGGATAGGAGCAGCGTAGCAATAGCCAAGTTTTTACTTCTTGCTACGAAAAGCCATAGCATAAAATAATTTACAAGCTCTACCGCTACCGACCAGCTTGGCGGGACCATCCTGAAGCTTGAGTCATAAAACTCAAAGGGGAAAATCAAAATATTGCCAATCACGTCTATCGGCCTTCCTGCGAAGGCCCATGCGTTATGATACTGACTTGGGTTTGGGATGATCGCCATCGCGATTAGTGTAATGACCACTACCGCGTAGTAAATGGGGAATAGTCGTAGGAAACGGTTTGTTGCGAATGATGAAAAATTAAATGAGTAAGTGGTGTTCAGGATTATAGTTATCAGGTATCCGGAGATTAGATAAAATCCAAAAACAGCAAATATTCCCCAGTGCTCAACAAAGTGTATTCCATCCCCTAGGTGCGCGATAATGACTAAGGAGGCTAGGCAGAATCTAAGTATTCCGAGCATTTTAAGACCAGTAGATTTTTAATTTGGTGATTGTATCTACTTGCTGACATGTCGGCCAGCCGATCCACACCTTTTGGACACCCCACCGCTTGTAGCGGTTTTTTTTCGCCTGGATAAAAGCATGCCGGTCACCGAGCAGCAGTTGCTGCAGATCCTTCCTAACGCCGGCCGACAAGCCGGCGTTTTTGTTCCTGTGCTGAATGCGGCCATGGCCAAGTACGGAGTCGTCACGCGGCTGCGCATCGCAGCCTTCATCGCCCAAGTCGGGCATGAATCACGTCAGTTCCGCTGGCTCAAAGAGCTGTGGGGCCCCACACCGCAGCAAGCTGGTTACGAAGGGCGCGGTCAATACGGTAAATGGGGATGGCTTCAAGTACCGTGGTCGTGGCCTGATCCAGATCACTGGCCGTGCGAACTATGCCGTCTGCGGCGAGGCGCTGGGCCTGGACCTCATCAGCAACCCTGCACCGCTGGAATTGCCACAGCATGCAGCGATGTCTGCCGCGTGGTTCTGGTCGACGCGGGGGGTGAACACCCTGGCAGACCAGAAAGATCTCGCGAATATCACTCGGCGCCACAGGCGGGCTCACCGGCCAAGCCGATCGCCAGGCGCTGTATGACATGACGCTGAAGGTGCTGGCGTGACGCCGGTGCAGAAGCTTGGCGTGTTGCAGGTGACTATGACCATTGTCTGTTTTTCCACATGGAAGGTGGACGCCTGGCGCTACGGAAAGCAGCTGAGTGACCTGGATATGGCCCATCAGGCCGACCTGGCTACCATCAGCAATGCCGCCAACACTCAAACCCGCCAGGCGCTGGAGAGGCAACAGGCCGCCGAGCAAGCCCGTGCCGACCTTGATGCCAAGTCGACAAAGGAAAGAATGAATGATCTCGCTGAAAATGAAAGGCTGCGCCGTGCTGCTGACGATTCTGCTCGCCGGCTGCGCATCGCGGGCAGTTGTCGTGCCGATAGCGGCAACGTGTCCAGTTCCGCCGGCACCACCAGCCTGGGCAATGCAGGAACCGTTGAGCTCGCTCCAGTTGCTGGACAAACTGTTTTCGACATCCGCGCCGGGATCATTGCTGATCAAGCAGCCTTGAGGGTGTTGCAGAAGTTCGTGATGTATGTGTGTCGGTCGGGATTGTGTTCGGTCGGCGGGGATGCCGCGGATCGCGTGTTCAATTTCGTTGAGTAGACCCGGTTTTTTGATTTGAACTTGGTCAATTAGAAAGCCCGCACTTGGCGGGCTTTCTAATTTCTCAGTAATTATTTTATTCTGTTCCAATGGCTTTAAGTCGCTGCTGATGTGGCGCTTTCCTGCTCGATGGCTGGCTTTGAAGGTTTGTTTCCAAGCCTTCTGAATGCAACCTCAATGAATCTATGTGCAACTTCGACAAGGACTACTGTCGTAAGAGTTCCACCAACTGCTAGAGCTAGTGTGTATCCGGCGGTCTCTATCAATGCCCTTGAGCCAGCGAGGCGGCTGCATGCTTCTATGACGATGAAAAACGCAACGCTATGTAGGAGGTATAAGGCATAGGAGCGACTACCAAGCCAAAGCAAAACTCTATTTTTCGCCAAGCCGGCAAACAATAGACCCTCATTGTATGATGCGATAAGCACCAACAGGCCAGAGCTGATACCTAGGAGACCTACTGAGAAGCTAATAACCTTGCCTCCAGCGAGAACGCTCATAGAGACTAGCAAAGTTACTATAAGCGCCCAGCGTGATTTTGCATCACTCATTACTGTTGGCTTTATTTGTTTATAGAGGTCTGTGTTTTTTATTAGAGCGATTGCGACGCCCCACAAAATGGGATCTATGCGAGTTATCCAGAGGGCGGAAAATATTTCCCTTTCCATCGGGAATTGAATGGCGATCAATACCAGGCAGACCAGTAGCAAGTATTTCCTTAAGAAAAGCATTGTCAGTGGGAGAATAATATAGAACTGCTCTTCTAGTGACAGAGACCAGTAGTGAGCATTTATTCCGCAAAGAGGGGTTACCTCTTTTACACATTGGTATGCGTGCCAGTTTGCTGAATAAAAAACAACTGATACGGCATCTCCCAAAATGCCTAGGGTCGTGCCAAATATCCCAGTGCTATTCCAGGTTAATGACAGGATGAAAACGAATATCAATGCTGCCCATGACAGCGGTATTAGTCGAAAGAAACGTCTAATGGCAAATGAGGCAATTGTTTTTATTTTTGAATCTTCTTTGTTTGTTTCTATCTGACGTAGCAGTGAGGACGTAACTACGAACCCAGATATAGCAAAAAAGATATCAACTCCAAACCAGAAGTGGGCATGTTGAAAAACAGGCCACCAGTAAGCCGACAGCCAGGGGAAGAATACAGGTATGTGTGCGCACATAACTAGAGTCACAGAAAGTCCACGTAGGACCTCTATCTCTCCGTTGATTTTGTGAGGCGAGCTTTTCAATGTTGCTATCCTTTTCAATGTTGCTATCCATGTCGATTCAATAATGCCTTATGATGGGTGTTCTTCCTAGAAAATAAAATCCTCGGCACATCCCGTAGCCCCGTAGTTAATGGAGCCGGGCGAGCCCAACTTGCCCCAGCGCATGCTCAACGAATTCTCGCCATCACCGGCGATGGAGCTAAGGACTGATAGCGCTGCGTGCCTGCAAGGCGTGGATCAGGGTCGTTGCCCCCCGACCTACATTCGTGACCGAAGAAATCGCATCGCCTCAATTAACTCTAACCTCGCAAAGGATTGCAAAAATGACAAACCCAATCGTTCCATGGATGGGCGGTAAACGTCGCCATTCGAAACGCCTATTGGCATTTTTCCTGAGCACGAGTGCTACGTTGAAGTGTTCGCCGACTGCGCGGCGCTTTACTTCAAGCGCGAGGAGCCCGTAAAGGTCGAGTACTGAACGACATCAACAGCGACCTGGTAAACCTGTACCGCGTTGTTCAGCACCACCTCGAGGGGTTTGTGCGCCAGTTCAAATGGGCGCTAAGCTCTCGGCAGATTTTCGAATGGCAGAAGATGGCGGTGCCCGAAGCGCTGACGGACATCCAGAGGGCAGCGAGGTTTTTCTACCTCCAGCACCATCCATTCGGCGCTAAGGCCACGGGCCAGACGCCACCACCGGACGGCCAATCAACCTGCTGCGAATCGAGGAAAACCTATCCCAAGCCTTGCAGCGTCTTCCCGGCACATACGTCGAAAATCTGCCTTGGCTAAAGTGTGCCGAGAAGTACGACCTACCGCACACTTTCCACTACATGAACCCGCCTTACTGGCAAACGGCCGGGTACGGAAGTGCATTTGGCTTTGAAGAGTACGAGCAAATGGCCCACTTCATGCGGGGGCACTAAACGTGATCGCCGCAGAAAGCAGCGAACCCGAATACGCTGAAGCCTTCAGCGCTGCCCATGCAGTAGTGGTTCAGTTTGGGGAGGAAAACCTGGCAGATCGGCTATTGGCCGATATCCCTGACTCGATATCCTTTCGGCAGGTCGCCAGGCTATTCGACTTTCTCGCCTGGCAGACGGATGACAACGGATCAACGATGACTCGCACCGCTGAGTGCTGGCTCGTCGAAGGCACAGATCTGCGCAAGATTCAGATCGCTCTCAACCTCGAGGTTTACCCGTTTGCGGACGAGCATGAGATGTACCGCGTGTTGTCTGATGTGGCTGTATCCCTCCCGCAGATGGCGGGTAGATGCCAGTTGCTGATTAGCGCTCGGAAAGTCGGTAGATAGCACCTGGTCACACAGTCAATTCAGCACATTCAGCCCGCGCAATGGCGGGCTTCAAGCCAATGCCGTGAGCGGCGCCTATCCCGCCACATGCAAATCGCCACGATGAGCGATGTGCACCTTGTTGCCATCTGGATCACGCAGGTACGCACCGTAGTAACCGTCACCATAGTGAGGGCGTTGGCCAGGTTCACCCTCATCAGATCCACCTGCAAGAAGCCCGGCTGCATAGGCGCTATCTACCGCATTTGGAGAGGGTGCAGTGAAAGCCACCATGCTGCCATTCCCTGCTTCGGCCTCATTGCGGTCATAAGGGCTGTACACATAGAAGCGAGGGAGAGCGTTATCTGGCTTGATCCAGCATGCCGAAGGTGGCCCGCCATCAGGGGTTACAGGCCGACGACAGAGCCCCAAAGGGATCAGCACCGCGTCATAGAAGCTAGACGCCTTATCAAGATCGTTTGTCCCAACGGTTACGTGACTGAACATCCTGTATTCCTGCTTACGAAGGCAAGGCGTTATCGTGTCATTTTGAAGGTGGGCGTGTATAGCGGTCGTCGGGTAAGACGTCGAGGGCACGTCTCGGCTCTCCAAATCGCAGACAAAGAAAAGCCCGCGATGGGGATTAGCGGGCTTAAAGGGATGTTCTCTAGGAGCTGGGGTAACCCTAAGCGCCCGAGTGTGAAAGGGATGTGAAAGGATGCGCTCAGTAGGACGCCGCGATCGCCTTGGCCAGTTGCATATCGGACATGAGCGGTGATCTGTAACTCAATCGATAGTGTCGGCAGGCTTGCTCAAACTGTGCTCCGCGAATCTCGCCGTCCGAACCTATGAACGCCAGTGCGTCAGTCTTGGCTGACTTGAATATCTTTGGCGGCTCGGTGGTGAGGGATGTGGTTGCCCCAATTAAAATGGTTGGCAAGGAAATGGTGATAAATATTCCTGCAGCGACAGGGTTGACGTTGTCACCTGATACGGCCTGTGTGCTGACCGATGCCAGTAAGGCGATTGCCAGAGTCTTCCATGAATTCATGCTTCGATGCTTCCACTGCGATCAGAGCGGGCCACGATAGCAGAGCGGGGCGCCTGCCAGAAACAAGAAGCCCGGCGCTGGGCCGGGCTTCGATCTAACAGCGTCAGAACCTAACGATGCTTGTTCTTGTGTTTATGCTTGTTGTTGCCTTTGTGCTTTCTGCCATCGGATCGATGATTGCTCTCATCGTCCGCCAGGTTGTTTCCCAGCGCGCCACCCGCCGCGCCGCCGAGACCTGCACCGATAGTCGAGCCGGTTGTACCGCCGAGGCGATTACCAATCAATGAGCCACCCGCGCCGCCAATTCCTCCACCTAATGCAGCTTCCGCTCTATTGCCTTTTTGAGCACCGACAGCACTGCCGGCAGCACCACCTACGCCTGCGCCTACCGCCGCGCCCGTTGAGCCGCCGAGCTGTTGACCTACGATGTTGCCAAGTGCACCACCAACGCCGCCTCCAAGGGCGGCTGTGCCATCTCCGGCAGCCATCGCTCCTTGCGAAATGAGGACGCCCAGAAATAGGGCGGGCAGTGTCATTTTCATTTTGTGAACCTCTATGGGTTGTCAGCAGGCGCTCACGGTTTAAAGCACGCCTGGCATTAGGACTAGGACAAAAGTTTGAAGTTCTTTGCGGGTGGTGCCTGCGGGCAAATGGTTGTAACAAGATATAAGCGTACCGCCTTCACCTCATCCTCGCACACCATAGAAGTGGTTCAGCGCTATCAGCTCAACCACAGCCACGAAAACGCACAGCGCAACGAAGCCAGGGCTGAAGACTCGCTTGCGATTGGACGAGCCTGCGCCCATCCAGCCTGCGTCGCAAGCGCCAGGAATGACCATGAGGAACGTCAGCCAGGCAATGACCCCGACCTTGCTCCAGAAGCTCTGATTTCGCCATGCTGTCATGCGTTATCTGTTATCCATGAATGTCATCGCCAGTCCACTTTTGGCGTCTACGGCTCGTGATACAAGAACATTCCCTTCTCGTTACTTTCATCGGCAGCGCTGAGCGCTCGAGCCGCCAAGGCCATCGTTTCACGGTATTGAAAGTGATGCCGGGGCGGCAGTACAAGCACGCTTGTCCACGAGGGGTCGCCTTCTATAGCCAGCGGTAGATTATGGCAAATCAGCTGATGCTCAGCAGATCTATTGCCCAGCGCGGCTCTTAATTCCTTAGTCAGATCCGATGCGCCGGGGCGGGTGTAGTAGTTAGCCAACACCAGACCATAGGCCTTCAGCGCGCCTAAAATCTCACCTTGGTCTGACTCATCATTCAGCACAGCTACCACTGGCATATCGCGCTCCTTGCAATGCAGATTTAAGACTCTCGACTGCCGAATGGGTGTCGGCGTTACTGGAACTCCATCCATGCTGGATGGGCCCACAAGCCAATGACAAGTTTTCTGACACAGAGATCACACTTACATACCAAGAGTAGGCATGATTACCCGGCCGCACTCTATGAGTTGGCCGGCTGTTACTTGAAGTTCGCGGGTGGGTTTCGCTGCATACCCGGCAAGGAAGCCAGCGGCGACAAGCGCAATGTACAGTAAGGTGTTTCTCAAAATCATGCTGGGCGCTCGCTAATTGATTGATGTAAAAGCAAGCAGCACTGATTCCAGATTATGGAAAAGGTTCCTGATGGTAGCCCTCATTGAGCTATGGTAATCACTGACGCTGGCGACCAAGGACTGATCATCAGGCACGTGATATTGCACACTGAGAACACTCAACTACTCTGATTGGATGCGTTCGTATTGCGGTCATCCGGTTTTTGATAGGGCACAATGGATAAGCGGCTCGCAGGTCTATCATTTTTGCTTACCCTCGGATGGGTTGCCACTGTGATAGCGGTAATGTGGTACTTCTACGACAATTAGTCTAAAGGCCAGAATCCACTTCTGGCTCCTCAGAACGCAGCGCCGGAGCGCCGCGCTTTACATCACGCCACGATGTCGCTGATGGCCGCCTGGCCAACGGTGGTGACGAGGAAATCTGCCACGCCGTGCCCGGAGAAGTCCACCGCCAAGGTGCCCAGGTTAGTACCCGAGGCATAGCTCAGCACCGCATCGCCGGTATGCCCGGTGAATGCATTGACGAAGCTCAAGCCTGCACCTTTGGTAATGCCCGACAAGTCGATCTTGTCGGAGCCCGAGGTGAAGTCGAAGATCGTGTCTGCAGCCCCTGGCCTGGAGTCGGAACTGGCACCATACACAAACGTGTCGTTGCCGGCGCCGCCCCATAGTTGGTCCGCACCGCCACCGCCGTAGATGATGTCGTCGCCGGCACCGCCTTTGATGATGTTGGCTGTGTTGTTGCCAATAATCAGGTCGTTGCCTGCGCCACCAAAAGCGTTCTCGAGGGTAACGCCCTTGGCGATGGACACGTTACCCACCAGGCCGCCGACGTCGGAGAACGCGCCTTCAGTGAGGTTGATCTTCTGGTTCTGGGTGAAGCCGGAGAAGTCCAGGGTGTCGTTGCCGCCACCGTCCCATACCGAGAACACCAGCTTGTCGGTATTGGAGGCGGCACTGTAGAAATCCCGCCCGGTATTGGAGTTGAACCCGTAGGTGGTGTCGCCGGCGCGGGTGGCGTAGTTGGCGCCGTAGAGCTTCTGGATCGCAGCGATGTCGTCGATCAGCGGGCCGGCTGCATAGGCTTCGCCCCCGCCTTTACTGAAGTTTTGATGGGTGTTGCTCTCGTTCCAGTAACTCATCACGGAGTAGCCGTGTGTATCTTCGGCATATTTCGCATCCGAATAGGACGGCCGTCCCACGCTGGCATCGTACGCGCCTGGGTGTTGCAGGCCAAGCGTGTGACCAATTTCATGGGTTAAAGTTTGACGGCCGTAATTCCCGTTCGCGGGCGTTAAGTTTTCTTGGTAACTTTTATTGGTATAAAATAATGCGTCACTGTTTCCACTGTTGTTTGGGTAGAACGCGAAAGCCGACCGGGCACCGCCATGCTGCAGATCATTGCTGTAGTTACCCAAGGATATATGTCCGTCGCCTCCGCTTTTAGATTCACGGAATGAGATATTAGCGACGTCCGACCAGGATTGGAAC